>CANQLM010000001.1 GCA_947624735.1 uncultured Clostridia bacterium
ACCAATTTATCAATAAAAGCAGGATTTTTATCTCCTGCTTTTTGCCGTTTTAAGTGGCAAACTTGGGTTATAACACTTTTAGTCTTGAATTTCAAGGCTTTGCCTTATTTTTGTTGACAATTTTTTGAATTTTACTTTCAAAATTTATCTAATTTATATAAATTCTACTTTTGCACATATAAAATATCTATATCAACATCTCCATTAATTCCATCTATTCTTCCAGTATTGCACATTTGCCATAGAAAATATTTATTATCATAATCTGTTTTACTTGTATAATGAGCAAGCCATATATTTTCAAATTCATCTGTATACCAAACTCTTTGAAGATAATTTTTGCTTCCATATAATGAACCTTTATATCCTCGTGATTCTAGAGTATTAATATAAGTATGCGCTAGTTGATTAATATCATAAAAGCTCATATTACATTTTACGAAATCTGACCAACTTTCCCAATCAAATGCTATTGGTAAATCAACTTTTAATCCATCTAAATTGTCGGCTATGAAATTTGCTTGCTTTTCTGCTTCTTCCTTTGTTTTTGCATATGAATATAAATATATTCCAACATCTAAACCTGCTTCTTTTGCGCCTTTAATATTTTTTGTAAAATATGGATCTAGAGCATTATCTTTTTCATAACCTTTCTGATATCCTAGTCTAATTATTGCAAATTCAGCTCCTGCTTCCTTTACCTTATTCCAATCTATATCTCCTTGCCATTGTGATACATCTATTCCAAGTTTAGTATCAGAATTTTTATATTTTTCTAAAGCATCTGCAAAATTTATTTTTTTTACTCCTCCTTGTATTGTCCCTGAATTTGTACTTTCAACTACATTTAAAGTAAAATCTTGTGTTTCTTCATTTCCACTTTTGTCTTTTATACTATATGTTAAATTATATTTTCCAATTTTATTCAAATCATAGTCTCCTATTATTTTTCTTTCTGGTGTAGAATCTGCATTATCACCACTAAATATAAGGTCTACAATATCCTTATTATAACCTTTTTTTACAGTCAAACTTCCACTCATATATATCATTGGTTTACTTGTATCTACAATATTTATTTGAAAAGATTTTGTTTTTTTCTTATTTCTTATGCTTTTATATTGAAATTCTACTGTTTTATTTCCTAATTCACCCGTATCAATTTTTTTATCTTCTGTAAGTTCTCCTTGCAAATTTTCTATAAAATCTGATACTTTAACATTACTCCCAAATTCAACTGTTAAGTTGTCTTTAAATGTTACTGCTAGCTTATCTTCCTCTTTTTCCTTTTGTCTATCGATAAAAAAATATACTCCACCTATTATAACTATAATTATAGCAATAATAATTATTATTATTAATATTTTCTTTTTCATCTTATAATTTATTAATTTCCTTTCTCCTTATATTTTGTTCATTACTATTTAATTTTATTTAAGAAATGTATTGACTATTTACCACTTTATGTTATAATTTAAACTACCGAATTTTTCTATACAACTTAGGGAGGGATGATATTATGAAGTTTTTTAAGTTTTTTATTGTATTTACTCTCATCTTAATGGTATTGCATAAAATCAAAAGACAACGCAAAAACTATATTCTCATCCATTCAAATAAGTAACTATAGTTGTATGTAGACGCCTATTTTTAGGCGTCTATTTTTTACATATAGTTAGTTGGAAATAATTTTTTCCAATTGCTTAATAATTTCATTATTAAATTCACTTGGATTAAATGCTTTAACTTTAAAACCTTTTTCGATAAACTCTTTCATTCCTTTATATACGCCATCTTCACTTTTTTCTACTACTATTCCATATTTATTTTCAATATCTTTTTTACTATCTGATACTTCAGTTGTAATTATTGGTTTTCCTAAAACTTTTGCTTCAATGAAAACTACTGGATATCCTTCAAATTCTGATGACATTAGTAATGCATCACTATTTTTTAAGTATGGATATGGATTAGTTTTTGGACCTAAAAATTGTATGTTTTTAATATTTTTTGCTAATTCCTTATATTGGTTAGTTGCTGTTCCTTTACCAACAAACACAACTCTAAATTTGTATCCTTCTTTATTAAGTCTTTTAGTTGCTTCTATAATTCTAGTAAGTTTTTTTTGTTTTTCATCATGCCTTCCAATATTTATAAATGTTGTTATATTTTCTTTTTGAAAATCTTCTACTTTTTCTTCTGATTTTTTTAATATACTTTCATAATTAATTAAGTTGTTACAAACTAGAGCTTTTTTTGAACATTCTGGGAACTGTGCTGTAAATATTCTCTTATCCATATCTGATACAAAAACTATTTTTTTATAGTCATATACTTTTATATCTTTGAAAAATTTTCTATATTCAATTATGTCATTATCATAAAAATTCATATAATTATTATGCACCCAAATTGCACAATTTTTACTAGCAGTTCTTGCTACAAATGATGCTGGAAAACTGTATGTAGCAAAGCATCCAGAAAAATCAAATTTATTTTTATATTTTATTTTAAATGCTAATTGTTTAAAAAAGTTATTTATTTTTCTTGCAAGTAAATTTTTATTTTTGCTTGGTTTATATGTAATTACCGTTACTCCTTTTGGAACTTCCTGCATAAAAACGCCTTGTTTTTCTTCTAAGCAAAGCGTTATATCATATTTATTTACAAGCTCTTTAAGTAGAGTAATTAGTGCAGTTTCTATTCCTCCCACATCTAATGAATAAGCTGACAATAATATTTTTTTCAATTTTTTATGACCTCCACATTATATCCAATAAATAATCCTGATTCAATTACTCCTGTAATTTGTTTTATTTGTTTTTCTAGTTTTTCTGTGATGTTATTAAATTTAGCATGAATTATAGAATTGTTATTTTCGGTCATACCTTTAAATGTAGTTTCTACTGCACCAAGTTTTTTTAGTTCTTGGGAAACATAGTTAAGTGCACTTGGAAATACTTCAATTGGAATTGGATGATTCTCTCCTAATTTTTTTACTAACTTAGTATTATCAACTAATATATAAGTTTTAGGAGAATTTAAAATATTTAGCTTTTCTTTAAACAATGCCTTTCCCATTCCTTTTATCATATTATTATTTTCGTCAACTTCATCTGCTCCGTCAAAGCTCCAATCTATATTATTTTCTAATAGATTTCCTATTTCTATTCCATATTCTTTGCATACATCTTCAATATATTGTGATGTTGGAATAGCTTTAATCTTAATTTTCTTTTCTTTAACTTTTTTTCCTATTTCTATTGCAGTTAAATACGAGGTTGACCCCGAGCCAAACCCAATGGTTTGGCCGTTTTCAACCTTGTCTGTTATTATCTTTGCAAGAATTATCTTTTGTTCTTTGTTTGTTATTTCATTTATATCCATAAATGCTTCCTTTTAATTAAAAATGTTTTCCACGTTTCTTTATATCATTTAAGTAGTCATCTTTGTTAAATTCTTCTTCTTTTTCTAATTTGTTTGCCTCTTCTTCCTTTATTTCTTGTTCCTTTTCTTGTTCTAATTTAGCCAATCTTTCTTCTGCAGATTCTCTAACTGTGCTTTCTTCTTTTTCTTCTTCTTCTTTAGTATAATCTTCTACTGTTTCTTTATTTTCATCATCATAATCTGAATCGTTTGATTCATTAACACTTTCTTCATATTTTTGGTTTAATTTTTCTAATTTATCATCACTTAAATAGTGTTCATCATAATCATCGTCGTTTCTTTCTTCTAATTCTTCTATATCTTCGTGTATAGGATCAGAATTTTCTATTTTCTTTTTGTTGATTATTACTAATACAATTAATGAACCACCTAATAGAACTATTATTCCTATTATAACTCCCATTATAACAGCTGGTCTTTTTTCGTTACTTATTAAAGAATCATTGATTGAATTTGAAGATGCAAGAACATCTATCTCTCTTTCTATTGTAAGCACATAATCAGTTTTTACATTTTCGTCAACAGGAGATACTAATGTTATTTTTATTGTATTTCTTCCTTCTTCTAATTCAATTTCTTTTTCTGGTAAATTACCATCTAAGTCTCTAGATATTTCTTCACCTTTTACAAATACTTTAATATCTTTGTCTTTTACTTTTGATGTTACTAATTTTAAATTTACAGATTTAACATTAGATTTTACTTGTGCTTCATATTCATAAGTTTCTGAATTAAATTCATTGTCAAGTTTAACTGTTTCACTTTCTTCATCTTCATCCTCACTTACGGTTGTAATTGTTAGTGAATCTAATTTTAATTCAGACTTATTTATTACTATAGGTTTTGTTAGCTTTACTTGATATGTTCTTACAGAACCGTTTTCAGCAGTACACCTTACTAATATTGTTCTGTCTCCCTCTTCTATTGCTATATTTCCTGTTCCAGATATACTTGCTTTATCATCTTCAGCAGTTGCTTTTACACTTACTGATGTTAAATCATCAAAGTTATAACTATCAGGGAATACTACTGTATAATTTTCTACATCTCTATTAAATCCTGTTGTCTCTGTTTTTGTTTGTTTTAATTCTAAGTTTCTTACACCATCACTTATAGTTAATGAGCTTAAGTGATTGTTTGATGATTTAGGTGCCTCTTGTTGTGTTGGTTGTTCTTGTTGTGGTGGATCTTGTGGAACAGTTGTGTTTTCCCCTTCTTGTGGTGTATCTGGATTTTTTTCTTCTCCACCTCCGGTTTCTCCAGTTGTATTGTTATTTCCACCTTCTGTTGTGTTTCCTTCTTGTGTTTCATTATTATTAGATGGTGGCTCGGATTCTACTGTTTTTTCTTTTATTTCTATTGTTTTTGGTGATAAATCATTAACTATATTATATTCATTATCTGTAAGTTCATCTGGTGTCGCAGTTATTGATACAGGGAAGCTATTAATATGCGCGGTAAATGTTACTGTGCTTTTTTCTCTTTCAACCCATTTTTGAGAATCACTTAAAGTAACTCCAACTCCAGTTAGCCTTACATTTCCTGTTAATCCATTTGTAGTTATTGTTAAAGTAATGTCATCTCCAACACTTGCTTCTTGTACCTCTGATGTAAGGCTGAAACTATAATTAGCTGCATAAGATATAATAATCATACCTTTTGAAATACTTATACATAATATTAATATTAAAATAATTTTAAATAAATTAGAAACTTTTTCTTTCATTTACATTTTCACTCCATACATAATATAATCTTTTATTTTTAAATAATCATTTGCCTTTACAGAATTATCATTTGTTATATCTGAGGCCTCTAAATATTCATTATTTAAGTTTTTATTATAGCCCATAATATAATCTTTTATAATTAAATAATCATTTGCCTTAATATAACCGTCTCCATTGCAGTCTCCCATTTTTACTACAGTATATGTTGCATCTCCTATTGTAACTTTATATCCAGTTCCTACTGCTCCTTCTGTTAAAGTACTTCCATCTGGTTTTGTAATTGTTACTTCACCATATTTTTCTTTAAGAATTTCTGCAGTTACATCTGGCTCAGCAGTTATTTGTTGTTTTTCTTCATTCTTTTCTACTTCTTCAGCTTTTGGTAATTCCATTCCAAGTGGTACATTTCCATTTTTATCTCTTAAATAAGCTCTTGCTACATATCCTGTTGCTCCTGATGAAGTAGTTACTTTATCCCAGTAGAATCCATTTATTTGTGTAGTACCTGCTTCTATTCTTGTAACTTTACTTCCATCTGCTAATAATCTTATTGCTGTACCATTTGGTTCAAAACGTAGGAATAATCCTCCTTCTGCTCTTATTGTAAATACATTATTAGATTCTGATTCTAATTGTAAATATTCACTTGATACAAAGCCTTGTTTACCATCTGATAACATTACTCTGTGCCATACTTTTCCGTCAAATTTGTATCTTTCTGAATTATCAATTCTAGTCATTGTTTGACCATTTGCTAAAGTAGTTATTGTTTGTTCTCCTTGCCTTGGTCCAGCTTTTAATTCAACACCCTCTCCTGCAACAATTACACTTTCGCTACAATTTGTTACATCATTTACTTCTTCTAAATAACTTGAATTAAAGTATACATATCCTTCTGTACCATCTTCTAATATAATTTTATGCCATCCATCGCCATATCTTTCCACAGATAGAACATTAATACTACTATCTTTTATTGTTGATATTTGTCTACTAGAGGTAGACCTTCCTTCTCTTATAATTATTTGGCTATGTCCTTCTCTTACTCTTATATTTACAGGACCTACTTCTGACATTCTATCTGGTGATTCAGAAGTTCTTGCTGGCATATTAAGGAATACTGGTACTACTATTGTTAAGCTATGGTCAAGTATTCCTGAATCTTTTATTTTGTTATACATTAATGCAGATTCAGACTTTGGTGCTTCTACATTTTGCATATATTGATGATATAATCCACCATAACTTTCAACGTCAAATTTATTTAAGTATATTGTATCCTGTTTTTGATTTATATAATCAGAAAATAATATTCTAATACTTCCTGCTATACATTTTTCTAAAGTATCCCAATTTTCCTTTTTTGCCTTAGCTAATGCATTAGCAACTATTGTAGAACTTCCATTTCCTGATGCTCCTATATTAAATATATTGTAGTAATATTTATTATCAGCACTCATTCTATAAGTTGCACTTCCGCCTACTCCTTGTTCTTGTATGATTCTAGCAACCACATAAAAAGGATTTGCATTATTTTCTTTTGAAACTTTATTTATTATTCTAGCATTTTCTTGTCCTTGACCATCTCTATCTAAAAATGTTCCTTTTATTGCATTATATATATCTTCGTCCTTTGCATCTACTCCTCCTATTTGTAAAAATTGAAGTATAGATGAACCGTTCGGATCAAGCCAATTTCTAGGATCCATATAATATCTTAATGTAGCTTCTGAAGCATGATACCAAGAACCATTATCAAATGATTTTGTTCCACAAGATGAACAAACCCACGCTCCTGATTTTCCTTGAATTAGTGAATATGGACTAGAACCCGTAAAAGCACTTTCTGCTACAATTACTTGATTCCAGTCTAAGCCTGTTTCCATTATTACTATATTCCAATTTGGCTTTGCTTCTTTTACTTTGTCTAGAATTTCTTTAAATCCCGGATATGTACTAGTATTTAGATTATTTCCGTCATATATGTACCTATTTGATGTTGCTTCTACCTCGCTTATGTTTGTAAATATTCCTAACATACTAAATATCATAACAATTAATAGTATTACAGATACTACTTTATTATGATTTTTTATAACTTTTAGTAACATTTTTTTCCTCCGTTTTTTGTCTTATTTTTTCCTATTTTGTATTTTATCATTATGAGTATTTTAAGTCAAGTTGGAATTAATGGAAATTATCTATAAAAAAGTCAATTTTTATAAAAGTATGACTTTTCAAATAGTAGTAATTATAATAAAAATCGTCATATTAATAATTAATATGACGATTTTATTTTACATTTTTGTTAAATTTATGTTTATTTTTTTTATATATTTTAAAAACTTAATTATGTAAGTTTCTTTAATTTTTTAGTAAACCCTTTTATATCTTTTATTTCACCTTTATTAGCTTTTATTACTTTTTGCTTTGTCAAGCCAATGTTTGCCATCCACTACTCTTGCTACCATCATTGAAGAAACTGTGTCTCCAACGACATTAAGCATTGTGGCTGCTGGGTCTATAATAGTTGCTACCATTGTAAGTATTGGTAAAGCAGCTACTGGGAAGCCCATCATAGTTATTATTAACATTTCTGATATTGTTCCTCCACCAATTGGAACTCCTGTAATTAAAAGGTTAGCTAGAAGTGCTACTCCAAGAACTTGTGCTATAGCTCCTGGTGTATTTATTGTTGTTCCAAATAAATAAACTAAAAACATTATTTTAAATACTGAGCCTATTGCAGAACCATCTTTATGAAGGCTTGTTCCCATTGGTATTGTTGTATCTGCTATATCATTTGAAACACCTATCTTTTTTGCAGCTTCAACATTTACTGGGATTGATGCTGCACTAGAGCATGTTGCTAGTGATGTAAATGTTGGTGCTAATATATTTTTCCAAAATACAATAACTCCTTTTTTTCCTCCTGCTATAAATGCATATAATGTATACATTAAGAAATAGAATAAAAATGCTACCAATGTATATATTACAAATGTTTTTAAATATCCAAGTGCTATTGATGCTCCAAAACTTCCAACTAGTGATGCGAAATAACATCCTAATCCTATTGGTGCATAGTACATTATTATTTTTATAATATTTTGAACAACTTCATTTGCTGAATTCAAAAACTCTAAAAATGCTTTTCCTTTTTCTCCTGCTTTTTGAACAGCTAATCCACATATTATTGAAAATACCAATATTGCTATTATGTTATCTCTTGATAACAATTTGCTAAAATCATCAACTGTAAGAAGTTGTACTGTTCTTTCTGCAATATTTAATTCTTCTTGTTCTGTTTCTTCTTCCGATTCTTCTAAAGATGCTCTAATTGCTTCACCATCTTCTACTTCTACTAATTTAGTAATCGAAGTACTTAAGAATCCTATTACTGTTGCAATTAAAGTTGTAACAACAAATACAACAATTATAGTGACGATGATTTTTCCAAAACGTTTTGGATTTTGCATTTTAGCAATAGCAGTCGTGATATTTAAAAAGATAAGTGGAACTATAACGACTAGTAAAAGATTAACAAAAATGTCACCTAAGGGTTTTAAAACAGTTGCTTTTTCTTGGAATATAATTCCTACAAGTGCACCAACGATAAGAGCAACTAAAAGAATTATCGTTGATTTGTAATTAGATAAAAATTTTTTCATAATACTACCTCTTTATATTTAAGTGGTAACGAGAATATAATTATATTCTTCGGATTTGTTAGTATTATATTATATTTTATTTTATTTTGCAATATGTCATAAAAAGAAAGCGAAAATAATATTTTTAAGCAATAATTACTAAAAAATATTATTTTTGCTTTTTATTTTTCATGATTAATAGTCTTTTTATATTTATTTTTTTTACTTTTGTTTTTCTTGTTTACAACTATTGCAGTAGTTATTAATCCTACTAATAGTATAACTAATATGACTATTGCTATTATTTGCTTTTGTCTTATTTCATATACATTATTTGAGATTTCTACTATAGGTTTAGCTTTTCTTGTAACTTTTATTGTATATACAGTTTTATATTTTATATCACTTATTTCATTTTCAGAGTTTAAATTTTGCATATTATTATTTTGATTTTCAGTATTATTTGTAGCATTATTATCTGTTAAAGTAATTGTAACAACATTTTCCCCTTCCTTTAAATTTTTATCTCCCTCTGTTTCTACAATTATTCCCTCTCTATCTACTGTTGGAAGTACACTTAAATCTGTTATATTATCTTCTACTGTTACTCTATAATTTAAAGTATCTTTATCAAATCCTATGTCTAAATCTTCAAATTTATTTTCTTCGTTTATAGTTTGTATTTCAAGCGAGCTAAGTCTTATATCAGATTCACGTACTTCTTCTATTTTATTTACTATTATCGTATAATTTCTTACTTGCTCATTTTCTGCTATTACTTCTATATTAATTCTATTTTCTCCACCAACTAGTGCTATTGTTCCTGTACCATTTATTACTGATTTTTCATCTTCCGCTTCTGCTGTAACTTCTATTTCATCTTCAATTATGTTATCAACTGTATATTCAAATGTCTCTCTATAAAATTCTGGTGTTAATGTTCCAACATTAATTTGCAAATTTTTTAAATAATTATTACTTGACTTTATTGTTCCTTCATTTGTTACACTTGGATTGGTTGCTTTACTATTGTTTTGACTCTGGGTAGTAGTTTTAGAATTATTATTTTGTGGTGTAGCTGGGCTTTGTGATTGTCCTTGATTACTTGGTTGTTGGTTATTTTGTGATGGATTCGTTTGCGCTGGATTTGTTTGTACTTCGCCTCCGATTATTTCCTGAGCCTTCATTTTGATTTTGTGACTCTCCATTACTACTTGTTTCTGGTGGTTTTGTTTCAGTTGGCGGAGGTGTAACTTGAATTTGATTTATTGTTATTGTTTTTGGTGATAATGATACTATATTGTAATCATTATCTGTCAGTTCTACTGGTGTAGCTGTTACGCTTGCTGGAAAGCCAGTTACTTTTGCAGTAAAAGTAACATTATTTTTTTCTACCCATATTTGATTATTACTTAAAGTAACATTGTTTCCACTTAATTTTACATTACCTGTAAGTCCATTAGCTATAATTGTAAATGTTAAAGTATCTCCTTGATTTGCACTACTTGCACCTGTAAGGTTAAAATTGTAGCTTGCTGCTTTTGAAATATTTTCTGTTGCACTTATAATACTTAAAATAATTATTAGAAATCCACATATTATCAATACTTTATTAATTACTTTCTTCATATTTCCACCCCATACATAATACTATCTTTTATTTTTAGATAATCATTTGCTTTTACATATTTGTCATTAGTAACGTCTGCTGCTTGTAAATATTCATCCTTTAAGTTCTGATATTTTCCCATTATATAGTCTTTTATTATTAAATAGTCATTTGCTTTTACATAACCATCTCCGTTTGCATCTCCTCTTTTTACTATAGTATATTCCTTTCCATCTATTATTATTTTATATCCTGTTCCTGCTTCTTCAGTTTCTACTCCATCTTTAGTTACTGTGCCTTCTAGGTCTTTAGCTTGTTTATCTGGTGCTATAACTAAATATTTTCTTTCATTTTCATTTTTAGTATCATCTTCTATAATTTCATTACTAGTTCCTTCTTGAGTTTCGTTGTTTTCTACTTCATTTGTATTGTTTTCAGAATTTTCTATTATATTTTGATTTGATTCATTTGTCATATTTTCTATAACTGTGTTGTCATTTTCTATAGCATTGTTATCAACTGTATTTTCGTCTACTATATTTGTGCTTTCATCTACATTATTTAATATATTTTCTGTAATGTTTTCGTTTGTTGTTTCATTTTCACTATTATTATTTTCTGTTATATTTTCTTCTTGTGTTCCATTTTCTTCTGCTATATTATTCTCTACTATTACTTCATTTTCTGGTGTTTGATTAGAATTTTTTTCTTCATCTAAATTTCCTAAAACATCTCTTATTACAAAGCCTTGTCTGCCATCTGAAAGAATTATTCTATCCCAAATATTTCCTCCAAAATTGTATCTTCCTGTATTATCAATTCTATGAACTATATCTCCTGGTTTTAAATTTGTTATTTCCGGATGCTCATATCCTGGTCCTGCTCTTAAATTATAAGTGCTATTTATTACTTTTTCCTCATAACAGTTTGTTACATCTGCTATTTCTTCTAAGTAATCAGTATTAAATTTTACATAACCTATTATTCCACTTTCTAAGACTATTTTGTGCCATCCATCTGAGTATCTTTCAACTGAAAGTATAACTTCACTACTTCCTGATATTCTTCCAAGTATAGTTGATGTTGTACTTCTTCCGGCTCTTACCATTATTCCATAATGTCCTTCTTTTACTCTTATGTTTTTAGGAAAAATTTCTCCCCCTGTGTCTGGTGAAGGACTTGCAGTTTCTGGCATATTTTCATATACAGGTATTATAAAAGTTAAATTTCTAGAAAGTAAATTAGCATTTTTCATTTTATTATACATAGAAATTGCTTCATTTTTTGGTGCTTCAATGTTTTGCATATATTGATGAGAGTAAAGACCAAGATAAGATTCTACATCAAATTTATTAAGATATAGTGTATTTTGTTTATAAGATATATATGAAGATAATAAAAATGAAATTCCACCTGTAAGACAACTTTCTAGACTGGTCCAATTTTCTTTTTTAGCTCTTGCTAGTGCATTTGCGTATACTTCTTCCTCAGTATTTCCAGTCGCTCCAATATTAAACAAATTATAATATATTGTTCCATCTGTATCTCGCATTTTATATGTCATTCCACCTGATGTGCCTTGTTCTTGCAATAATCTTGCTATTATAAAATATGGACTTGCATTTTTTTCTTTACACACTCTATTAATAATTGATGCATTTTCCATTGAATATAAAAATGTACCATTTAGCGAAGCATATATATCTTGGTCCAATGTTTCCATATAATCAGTTTGCAAAAATTGGAAAAGATATGGACTATCAACTAGCCAATTTCTTGGATCCATATAATATCTTATTGCCGATTCTGATGCACACATCCACACTCCAGTATCATATACTCTTGAACCACAAATAGAACAAATCCAACCACCTGATTTTCCTTGTATTAAATTTTTTGGAGTATCAAAATGACCTGTATATTCATTTGCGATTACGTCATTCCAATCTAAACCTGTTTCCATTATTACAAATTTCCAGTTTGGATGTGCTTTTTTTATTGCTTCAATTCTCTCTTTATAACCTGCATAATTCATATTGCTCTCATTGTAATCATATCTAAATGATTCTGCATTAACTCCGATTTTTTACATCAAAGATATATAAAAAATTAGAAAGCATAATTAATAGAATTATTGAAATTATTTTATTTTTTAACTTCTTCATATTTCTATTTTTTTACTTTTTTGCTTTTTTATTCATAAAATGTAAATAAAAAATAAATGTAAACACATTATTTTTTGTTTACATTTATTTCTTCTAATCTACTTTTTATTAAGTTTTATCTTTCTTGTCCTTCTCTTTCTAAATCATCTATGCTTGTACTACCACCTAATTCTAAAATTTTAGAATATAATGGTTGACTTATTCCTTTATTGTTTTTTATTATTCTTCCATCTGGTAAAATACCACCTAAATCAATAACACTATCAACATTATTATTTTCAAGTACACCATATGAATGAGATAATAATTTTTGTAAATT
Source organism: uncultured Clostridia bacterium (assembly GCA_947624735.1). Lineage (GTDB taxonomy): Bacteria > Bacillota > Clostridia > TANB77 > CAG-508 > CAG-793. The sequence goes on from CANQLM010000001.1 coordinate 12,921, forward strand.
TTTTCTTATTATCTCGTTTGTAGGATTGCTACTATCATTAACTATGTTATATAATCTTCCTGGTACTGTAAAAGTAACATCATAACCAACTGGCTCAAAAAAGTCTGTATAATTTTCATCTCTTACTTCATTTATTTTTGCTTTGTATAAATATCTTCCATTTTCATCTTTATATTTTTTTATATTTCTTATTGTCAAAATCGTGCCAGTTTCAACATTAGTTAAATCATAATTTTCAGAATTATTTATTGATTTAAAGTAAGAATTTTGTATTCTTTGTTGTTGCTCCTTCATAATCCATTGTTGTTGTCTAGCTTCTTCTTCTTTTATTCTAAGACTTTCTCTAAATTTATCTTCTTGTCTTTTTGCTTCTAATTGCCTCTTTCTTTCTATTTCTTGTTTTCGCTCTTCTATAAGCTTTTGATCTTCTACCCTTAATGCCTCCATCGTTTCTCTTGAAGCAGGTTCATTATAATAATATAATTGTCCATCTGGACCAGGTTTTATGTCTCCTATAAAAGTACATGCTATATCTCCAAGCTCTCTATTACTTTTATTTTGATACCAAAGGCTAATTACACTCTTTATTAAATCAGATCTTCCTTGAGGAAGTTCAAAGGATATTGGCTTTTTCGCATCAAAGAACATAGTATCTTCTTCTCTATCTGTTTCACATATATTACATACATAAGTATCCATTCCGTTCGCACTTCTGATAATCCTTGCTCCAAGTACATTTATATATTTCCCGTTAACATAAAATCCATATAATAACTTAGGTTCTTCATTTCCATTTGTTTCTTTTTCCTTGTTTTTATTTTTAAAGTGTTCCCAAAGTCCCATATTCTTACATTCCTCCAGTAATTATATTATAGTTGATTATTTTATTTTATACAATTAAATTTATATTACTTTTATGTAACATTTTTTTTATTTTATTCTTTTTTTATAAAATTTTAAATAAAAAATATGTAAATTGAATTTGCAAAACATAATAAAAGACCTATATATAACTATAGGTCTTATTTTAATCTCTTTCACTTGGTTATTTATTTATATTTTAAAGTTTTTTTAATTCACTTATGCATTTTTCGCATACTATTTTGCCTTTATATTCTACAACATTTTTTGAACTTCCACAAAATGTGCAGTCAGGCTCATATTTTTTTACAGTAATTGTTGTGCCTTCTACATGTATTTCTAGAGGATCATTTTCAGAAATATTTAATTTATTCCTTATTTCCATTGGTATAACTATTCTTCCTAATCCATCTATTTTTCTAATAACTCCAGTAGCTTTCATATCTAATACCTCCTTTATTAAATATATTTGACTCGAGAATATTATAGCATAAATAAAATACCAAATCAAGGAAAATTGCAAAATTTGTCGAAAAAATTTTTTTACTGACTACTTTTGTTTCCTTCTAATTTATTTTTCTTTGATATTTAAGCTATCTATGACACTTTTAGCAGTCTTGTTTTTGTCAAATTTATTTGCTAGAAATATGCAAATTGCTACTAGTAAAAATGTTATTGAATATATAATTAAACTCATCTGCCAGTTACCAACTATTAAATTTTCTCCAACTATAGTTGATGAAACTATTGATGGAATTCTTGCTATAGTTGATATAATTATGAATTTAATGGGATTAATAGGAAGAAGTGCTGCAATATATACTAATAAATCTTTTGGTGTTCCTGGTATAAGGAATAATAAAAGTATTATTACTTCTATTTTTTGAGAATTCTTAAATATTTTGCTATTTTCTATTTTTTCAATTTTTTCTTTTGAACAAAAATCATATACAAATTTTCTTCCTAATTTTCTCACAAGAAATATTATCATTAAAGATATTAGTGCAGATGAGGTTGCTATAAATATAAATCCTCCCAAACCTCCATAGCACATTCCTGCCAGTACTTCAATTGGCTCTCCAGGTATAATAATTAAAAATATTTGTGCAATTTGCAAACCAAATAACACTAATATTCCTAAAAATCCAATATTATCAATTTTTTCTTTAAAATTAAGTCTTCCTTCTACAGTTGCTAATTCTTTTGTTACTGGAAACATATATATAATTAACCCTATTATAACTGCTAGTACAAAAATAAATAGTACGATTTTTAATATTTTACTTTTACTCATTTTATATCCTTTAGCTTTTTTATTTATTACTTATTTTACCTTATAATCTCTTAAATATCCTTGATATATTTCTTGAATTCCACTAATATTTGTAAAGTCCTCTGGTTTAACTATGTCAGGTAATTCAACATTTACTTTGCATTCTTGCAAAATATATTTTACGAATTCTGCACAATAAAAACGATTCCTTCTTTTTACTTTTTTATTAATACTTACAGCAAATAATCCCATAAGATTAAATTTATATTCTTCCTTGTTTTCACACATTTTTGCAATTTGGTTTTTTAACAATTTATAGCTCTCATCTGATATTTTATATGAATATACTTTACATTTTGTGCGTTTAAATCTTTTAAATGTACCTTTATCTATATATTCATGAATAAATCCTCCTCTAAATGGGTTATATGGATTTAACCTACCAAAACTATACATTTCTTTTAATTCTTTATCTAGAGATATTGATACATGAGAAAACTTTTTTCTTGTATATACTTTTATTACTTTAGATAAAAATGTTCCTGTATATGTTAATACAAAATAAATCTCCTTCATTTTATAGAAATTTTATGTTTTCCTTTCTTAATTTTCGGTTTAAAATATTATCCTTATATTATGATTATAAGCAAATGATTATAAATAATCATTTGCTTATATAAATTATAAAACATTATTATAAATAATTTCAATATTATTTTTCATATTATTCAAATAAAACAACTTCGTTATTTTTTAAACTCTTTTGGACATCTATTACTCTTTGATTTGAAGAGCCTTTCCATTTTAAAGTGAAATCATGTAATTCATCTTTATATTGACCATCAACTAATACATCAATATATTTTACAGCCTCTTTATCTTTTAAACTCTCATCAAACTTGAATCCAGACCATACCCATAAAGTTTTATCAGGATACCTTTCTTTAAATGCTTTTGCTAATTTGGTTGTGCCATCTATATTCTTAGGATCCATTGGTTCTCCACCTAATATTGAAAGTCCTTTTATATGCTTTTTGTCACATAATTCTAAAACTTTATTAATTGTATCATCAGTAAATTCTTTTCCACCTTCAAAATCCCAAGTTTCTTGGTTAAAACAATTTTTACAATGAAAGTTGCATCCTTGCATAAATATTGAAACTCTTACTCCTGGTCCATTTGATATGTCCATTTCTCTAATTAAATTATATCTCATTATTCTTTAACCACCTTATTATCTAAATGCAATACTCTTTCCTTTATTTCTTGTGTTCTTCCTTTATTCCAGAAATTAGTACCTATATATCCACAAGTTCTTCTTGCTACGTTTAATGTGTTGTGGTCTCTATTTCCGCAATTTGGACAATACCATTCCATATTTTCATCTATTAAAATTTCTCCATCATATCCGCATTTTTGGCAGTAGTCAGATTTAGTGTTTAGTTCAGCATACATAATATTGTCATATATAAATTGTATTACTTCTAGAATTGAATCAAGATTATTTTGTAGATTTGGTGTTTCTATATAAGATATTGCACCACCTGGGCTTAATCTTTGGAATTCACTTTCTAGAGCAAGTTTTGAGAATGCATCTATTTCTTCAAATACTGGTACGTGATATGAGTTAGTTATATAATCTCTATCTGTAATTCCTTTTATTGTTCCAAATCTTTCTCTTAAGCATTTTGCAAATTTATATGTTGTAGATTCTATTGGTGTACCATATACTGAATAATCAATGTCTTCTTCTTCTTTCCATTTCTTTGCTGCATCATTTAAGTGTTGCATTATTTCTAGTCCTAATTTCTTTCCTTCTCCATTGTCAGTATGTGAATGACCTGTCATATATTTTACACATTCATATAATCCTGCATATCCAAGTGAAATAGTTGAATATCCATGATGTAATAATTCATGAATAGATTCTCCTTCTTCTAGTCTTGCTAATGCACCATATTGCCATAATATAGGGGCTACATCACTTGTTGCATTGCTTAATCTCTTATGTCTTATTTGTAAAGCTCTATGGCAAAGTTCTAGTCTTTCGTCAAATATTTTCCAGAATTTATCTATATCTTTTTCTGATGAAAGGGCAACGTCTGGTAAATTAATTGTAACAACACCTTGATTAAATCTACCATAGTATTTTCCTTTGCCTTTAACATAATTTTTTGCTTTTGCTATATTTCCTAAACTCATTGTTCTATCTGGAGTAAGGAATGAACGACATCCCATGCATGGATAACACTCTCCATCTCCATTTTCGTTTTTCTTTAATTGTAACATCATTTTTTCAGAAATATAGTCTGGAACCATTCTTTTTGCAGTACATTTTGCTGCAAGTTCTGTTAAATACCAGTATTTGCTTTCTTTATGTATATTATCTTCTTCAAGAATATATAAAAGTTTTGGGAATGCAGGAGTAATATATACACCTTTTTTGTTCTTAAATCCTAATATTCTTTGTTTTAAGAATTCTTCAATTATCATAGCAAGTTCATCTTTATATTCTTTTGTTTCACCTAAATACATACATACTGATAAGAATGGTGCTTGTCCATTTGTATTTGTCATTGAATTTACTTGATAATTAAATGTTTGTACTCCATCTTCTACTTCTTTTTTAGTATCTTCCATTGCAAATTTTTTGCAATCTTCTTCTTTTAAATTTCTTCTTTTATATTTCTCGTAATATCTATTATAACTATCTCTTACAAATGGAGCTAAGTGTGTAAGTGATATTGTTGCTCCTCCATAGCTTGAAGATGTAACTGCTAAAATAATCTGTGTTGCAATTGTTGCTGCTGTAATAAATCTATGTGGTTTTTCTATCATTACACCATTAATATTTGTTCCATTTTGAAGCATGTCTTCTAGATTTATTAATTCGCAATTATGTAAAGCATTTTGGGCAAAGTAATCTGCATCGTGAAAATGGATTATTCCTGAATCATGTGCTTTTACTATATCTTCTGGAAGTAAGAACCTTCTAGTGATATCTGTACTTGTGATTCCTGCTAGATAATCTCTTTGTGTAGTTACTACTTGTGCATTTTTGTTTGAGTTTTCATTATTCCAATACTCATTTTCTCCTTCAATTAATTCCTTAATTGTTTGGTCTGTAGTATTAGCTTTTCTAACTAATTCTCTTGTATATCTATATGTAATATACTTTTTAGCTAGTTGATATTTATCAAGTTCCATTAGTTTTTCTTCTATTATGTCTTGTATATCTTCAACTAAAATTCTTTTCTTATTTAGTTCTTCTATATACTTAATTATGCCTTCTATCTCGTCTTTTGATACTTTTTCTTTACCTTTTACCTCGTTATTTGCTTTTCCTATTGCTATTCTAATTTTCTCTGGATCATAGTCAACTATATGTCCGTCTCTTTTTATGATTTTCATTTCTTTTGTTTCCCCTTTCTTTTTTAATTTAAAAAAATTTTATCAATAATCAATATAAATAAAAAGTTGCACTTGCACCTTTTTTAAAAATATGTTAAAATTCTTTTGGGTGATAATTATGAGTGGTCCTTTTGCTGATTTATCAAGGGTTCAGATAAATAAATTATATAATTTATTAGGTGTACACATCTATGATTTTAATAAAAACCAAGAAATTCTGCCTACTATAAAGAATGAGAATATTATTGGAATTATTTTAGATGGTTATGCTCAAATTGTTAATATGGAATATAACGGAAATGAAATAATTATTGAAAATTTATTTAAGGATGATGTATTTGGTAGTAACATATCATTAACTAATAATGAAAGTTATCAAATAATTTCAAGAAAACATACTCAAGTATTAGTTATTGATTATGATAAGTTATTAAATCCTGTAAATTTAAAGTATTCTTATTTTAATATTTTTTTTAGAAATCTGTTTGATATTATTAATACTAAATTTAAGGAAAGAAATGAGAGAATAAAAATATTAGAGCAAAAGCAAATAAGAGAAAAATTGTTAGAATATTTTGAGATGCAACATAAAAAAAGTCGTCTAAAAAATATTTATTTGCCCTTTGCTTTAAAAGATTTAGCAGATTATATGGCAGTTAATAGGTCTGCTATGTTTAGAGAGTTAAGAAACTTAAAAGACGATAATCTTATTAAAGTTGATGGTAAGAAAATCACATTATTATATAAATAATAGAGAATGTTTAATAAACCATTTACCCTGTCAAAAGTAGAATGGTTTATTTTTTCATTCTATAATTACTATTACTTTCTAAAGTCTTTATTTAATTCTTTTTCTTCTTTTACATTTCTTTTTTCTTCATCAACATATTCTAGATAAATTTTTTTATCAAAAGCTCCTTTTTTATTTGTCTTTGCTTTCATAATATTATAAACTTCTTCAATTTTATAACCTTTTAATTTCATTATAGTATTTATTACTTCCATTAAATCGCCTAGTTCTTCAATACTATCTTCTTCTATAAATTCATTTGCTTCTTCTAAAACCTTTTTATTCAATTCAGTTAAATATTCTGTATCATTAAGGATTTTGTATTTACTTTTTCTGCCTGGTTCACTATCAATATTCTCTGGAATTTTGTCCCTTACTAATTTATTATATGTATATCTAAAGCTATTGCTAATTAATGAAATTTTTATTCCAATTACTCCGTATTTTTTCTCTTTTTCTGGTAAATATATTTCATACATTTCTTTAACTTTTTTTGATATCTCTTCTTCGCCATTATATAATTTTTTAAATAATTTTTCAAAAGTATCTTCTCTATATAGTTCAACAACATTAACTAATAACTTTTCTTGTAGTTCAGGTAATTTTGAAAATTCTATTTGGTCTCCAACCCTTATCTGTTGTCTTTTTTCGTCATATAATCTAAATTCTACTGTTTTTGTCCCATTTTTTATTTTTTCAAATGGTCTCTCATTTAATTTCATTTTATGTAACATACATATTTCTCCTTAACTTACTTTATAATATACTTTTCTATAATTTATCGTTCTTCATCAAATTCTTTAACTCTTGTATTTACACCATCTATTATTTTATATTCTCTTTTAGAGTTTTTATAGACTTTCTTCTGGATTTCATCTTCTAAATCTATTCCTAGTATTTCTGATAGTCCTAATAAATATATCGCAATGTCAGCCAATTCTTCTCCTAAATCTTTTTTCTTTTTTCTCCACGCTTCATATGCTTCAGAGACCTCTCCATATGTTAAGCAAAACTCTTTATTAACATCTGTTACATTAAATCCTTTATTTACTTTGTTTTGATATATTTCTTTTTGTAACTTTTTTAAATCTACCATATTAATTACCTCCATATATTTATTTTTAATATTGTATTTCTTCTTTAAATTTAATTTTATACCATTTATTAAGTTGCTTTCTTGTTTTAAAAATATGAATTTTATCACTATTAACTTCTTTTAATATTTCAATAATTTGTTGTCTTTTATTTTTTCTCCAATTAACTACCCACCAGAAAAAATTCCAACTCATTCTTTCTTTGCAACCTTGTATTTCTTTTTTCTCTTTTCCATGACTTTTTATAAACCTTACTAAAATACCTTTTACTTGTGCAATAGTTGAATAGTCTAAATAGATTACATAATCTGCCTTTTCTAAACGTTGTTTTAATGTGGCATGATAAGTTCCATCTATAATCCATTTCTCTTCATCAGCTTTTTCTAAAATAATTTTATCACGTTCGCCTTTGTCTCGTGCCTCCCAATTTTCAAAATAGTTTATGCCATCTATATGGTATACTGGCAGATTAAGTTGTTTTCCTAAATTATTTGCTAATGTCGTTTTTCCTGTTCCACTACCTCCAATTATACATATACGATTCATAAATAATCTCCTTAATAATTTTTATATAATATATCAGAAAAGCAAATGATTGTAAATAATCATTTGCTTATTTCTTTCACTATAATAATTCATCTACATTTTTTATGAAAATTATGCTTTCTATTAAATTCATTATTGAATATACTAAAATTATTATTCCTATGCTTAAAACTATTGCTCCACTTTGGAATAGCATACATAAACCACCAATTATCATTATAATTGATAATATTAAAGACAAACTCCACATACTTATTTGTGCTGTGCGTAGCTTTAATGAAAAAGATAATCTAATAAGTCCACTATATATTATCCATAATGAAATCATTATTCTAAACATTGATTCAATTAAATTACCACAGAATATTGTTATTAGCCCAATTACAATTGCAATTATTCCATAAATCAAATCATAATTATAGAAATCATATTTTCCTTTTGATAGGAAATAATCTACACATTTCATAACTCCTATTGCAATAAACATTATTCCTAAAACATAAGAAATTATTTTAACTGCTGTATCTGTTTTTACTATCATAAATATACCTATTATTGCAAATATTATAGATACTAAAATATCTATCCAACTTGACTTTTTTAAAAAATTTTTCATTTTCTTTTCCTCCAATTTTAATTTTGATTAGAAATTTGCTGTCCTTTAATTAAATTATAATTTATCAAATCATTACTATCTAGATTTTCTTTATTCATATCAATAGCTGTAATTTGACTATTTTCATAAGTTTTATAATAATAAATTCCTTTATCCATATTACAGCAAGAACTATAAATAGTTATTTCATATAAGTTTTCTCCCATTTTTACGCACCCTCTTTGTTGGCAAACTGAATCTAAAATGTGAAAGAATTGACTTATGCTTTCTGATTCTGAATCTCCTGAAATAGAGTTCATTTTAGTAAATGTTGCTTTTACAAATCTTGATGCAGAAGATAAGTCTCCTGGAAGTCCCATTGCTCCCATACCTCTACTATAAGTTTTTAAATTTAATTTACTTGAAAAATTATTTGCAGGTGGATTTATTGATAAGTTCATATAATTGTTTAAATTAAACATTTGGATATCAAATGTTGGATTATTAGTAAGTACACCTACTGGATTGTCATATACTTTAAGTCCGCTTTTTACACTTTCTACTGTTATTGAACATTCTTTGTCAGCTATAATCCAATGCAAAGGTGATGCTGGTAGTTCTTGACTAAAATTGATTAATGCAATATTTACATTTTCTAATAATTTTTTTGCTTCACTAATATTTGCACATTGTGCTAAAACGTAAGGAATAAATTCAAATGGAGCAATATTATTTTTATCGGATTTTTCTTCCTTATAGTCTGCATTATCAGGAAAATTTAATCCAGCCATTCCCAAGCCTTTTTCATTAATTGCATCATAATAAAGTGGATAATTATCTGATACATAAGCCATTCCTATCATAGCATAATGCTCTTTTAAGTCTTCTACCTTTCTAAATTTAAATTCATAATTTCTAGGCGTTATTGTTACTGTTTCCTTGTATGAATATTCTAAATCCAAATTTCTTCCAAAATAATGGTCTCTTGTACTATAAGTTACTGCTGTACACATAAAGTTTCCTCCTTCATTTTACTAAATAAACATCAGATGAATTAAGTCTTTCTAAATATCTTGTACTGTTTAAATTTAATGTATTTTTTATTATGTTTAAGATTTCGTCATTATTTTGTCCATCATTTATAAATATTAGTATTCCATTTGAAGTGTCTTTTTGCGAAGTTATATTTTTAACTTTTTCTTCACTATATTTAAAATCTTTAACTATGTATGATTCATTTATATATGTAAATAGTAGTATATCATCTAAAAATCTATTATGATTAGAGTCGAAAAAGTATAATGCTGGTAAACTAGAGTTATCCTTTATTATTTCTGTAATATTACGTTTATCAGAGAATAAAACTTCTGGTTCTAGTTTAAAATCTTTTATGTATAATAATATATCATCTAATGACATATTTGTAAAGTTTGATATAATATTTATTGGTATAGATATTTCGTTTTTTAAATTTTCAGCAATTTCTGTTTTGTTTGAGTATGAAGTTTCTTGTTCACTTCTAAATTTTCTTCCAAGTGCTAGGTCTATAACTTTATTACTTACAACTGGCATTATTAGTATTAATAAATATATGCTTATTATTACTTTATTCATAGTGCTTTCTTTAAAAATATTTTCGCTAATTTTAATTATATAGTAAATTACAAGTATAAAGATTAAGTTACCGACTGGCATTATATATCTTAGTGTTTTATATGGTGATGATAATGACACTAGTATTACATAAAATAATGTTGGAATTGCTATATATTTTATATATTTATTTTTTGTTTTGGTTTGTGTAATTTTTCTTGATTTTCTGTAAATAATTATTCCAAATATAAAAAGTAAAATTATAAATAACGCATTGTTGAATATGTACACATTAGTTATAAAAATATATTCACATATACTAACTATGGCTTGGGGTATATTTGTTAAACTACTTATTGCTCCTTGTCCTCTATATCCAAAAAAGATATGCTTGATTGAATATGGAAATATAGCCAATGATATAATTCCTGCTAAAATTATAGTTCCTAAATATTTTGCTAATTCTTTATAGTTCTTTTGTTTTATATATTTTATTGTAAACATTATAACTAATATTGCTAGGTAAAATAAATAATAGTAATGCGTTAAAGAACCAATTAATGCCAGTGTTCCTATTGCTAACAATAATTTGTAATTACTCTTGTTTTGTTCTAAAAGTTTTAAATGCAAATATGTTGTTATAACAATATTTAGAGTTGTAAGTGCGTACATTCTTATATATATAACATTACTTATAGAAGCTAAAGTTACACTAGATAGTAAAGCAAGTATTGCAGATTTTATTTGATGATTTTTGTTTTCCCTTAATAATTTTTTAATAATTAAGTATACAAAAATCGTAATAAATTCATAGATAATTATATTTAGTGCTATACCAGACCATTTTGAAAAAGTTCCTATATGAAATCCCATTGCAATTCTTAATAGTAAATAATATAGTGGCGGATGAACGTCATTTTTTTGATTTTCATACACAGGTGAAAAATTATCTTTTTCATTTTCATTTACTTCTAAATAATCTTCATAATATTCTTTAGTATGCCAATTATCGTAAAAATCACTATTTTCTTGTATTTCTGTTTTATCATAGTTTGCAAGTCCTAAAGAATATGCTTCATCCATATGAATATATGATTTATTGATTTCTGCTATTATAAATATAATTGTCTGAATGATTAAAATTGCTACTACAATTAATATTTCCTTTTTTCTTCTTTCTAGTTTCATTCTTTTCCTCTCAAATCATTGTATTTCTATCTTTTTAGAGAGTATGTAATTTATGATTTGTATGTTAAAAGTATAACAAAAAAGTAAGAAATTATCAATTAATTTCTTACTTTTTCTTAACTTATGTATTATTTATATCTTCTTTTACTTTTTGTTTTTTTATTTTTCTTTACAATAATAAATGTTATTGCAATTAAAGAAGCTATCATTAATACTATATATGCAACAATTGGTATATCTGATGTAGTTGGTGTTACATTGTCATTCTTCTCTGGATTATTTGTTGCTGTATTATCACCATCATCTGGTTTTCCTTCTGAAGGATTATTTTCACCTTCACCTGGATTTACCTCTGATGGGTTATCTTCACCTTCTCCCGGATTTACCTCTGGTGGATTGTCTTCTTCCTCACCCGGATTTACTTCAGTTTGTGATGGAGTAATTGTTAATTCGCATGTTGCGTATACTGTTGGGTCATTCTTTACATATACTTTAATAATAGTTTTTCCAGCTTTTTTAGGTGTTATTTTTCCATCTTTTACTTCTGCTATCTCAGAATCGCTAGATTCCCATTCAAATTCTGCATTATCTGCATTATCTGGTGAATATTTAAATGTTAATGTATGTTCTTCATTGTCTTTTATTGTTAATTTTTCACTACTTAGCTCAATAGACCTAACTTTTATTTCTGGAACAATTATTTTACAGCTATCTTCTTTTTCTCCTGCTCTTGCTTTTATTGTTGCTTCTCCAGGACCTACTGCTGTTACATTACCTTCATTATCCACAGTAACAACATTTGTATTGCTTGATTCCCAAGTTATAGTTTTGTCTGTTGCATTTTCTGGTGTTACTTTAGCAGTTAAATTTTTAGTACTACCTTTTTGTAATGTTAGAGTTTTTTCACCTTGAGTTTTTTCTAATTCAATTTCTATACCATCAACTGGTATTGGTACAACTTCAATTAAAATTTTTGCTGTATGTGTTGGACATTTCTTGTTTTGACAAGCAACTTTAACATTTACGTATGCTTTTCCTACTGCCTTTGCTGTTACAACTCCAGAATTATCAACAGATACAACATCTGCTGGAGAACCAACTTCTGGGTCAAAACTCCATGAATCTTGTTTATAAGTTGCATTTTTAGGTATTACTTCAAAATTTAAGTCAACAGTTTTTCCTATTTGAAGTTTATAAGGTTCCTCTATAGTTGTCATTCCATCTATTGTAATTTTTACATCCTGAACATCAATTTTTTCTTTAATAATTGTAATATAGTATTCACGTGTTTTTCCATTATTTGAACTTGCTGTTATTACACATTTATTATTTTCTTCGTTATTCTCATCGTATTTTAATGCTATGAAACTAACACTTCCATCTTCGTTTTGTCTAATTTCTACAAGACCTTCCTTGCTTGATGTCCAAGTTATCTCTTTATTTGTAGCATCTTTAGGTAAAACTTCTGGATGTATTGTTAAGAAATATTCTTTAGAACCTTCAGAATTTGCAACTAATTCAATTTCTGTATTTTCTAACTCATCTGTTATTGACTCTACTGGAATTTCTTTTACTTCTGCATATTCTTCATATAGTTTCTCAATTGTCTTTTCTCCACTACTATAGTTTTCTCCGGCTCCCATAATTGCAGTAAGTTCTTCTTCTCCTGTCTCATCTGGATAGTCTACTATATTTACTAGAACAAGACTTTCTGCATACTCTGCTTGAGATTCAGATGTTTCTATATTTGCATAAAGAATTTCTCCATTCTTAATTTTAAATGTGCTTATTTTTACATAATCTATAATGTTTAATTCACTAGCTAAAGATACTGTTCTTGTCTTAGGTAGTATTGTTTCAATTGTGTAGTCTCCATCTGGAAGTTCTCCAAAGTCAAATTTACCATTAGCTGTTAATTCTTTTGGAGTTATTTCTACTCCATTTTCATCTTTTCCTGTAATTCTTAATGTAAGTCCTGATATAAAGTTTGTATGTTGGTCAACAGTATAAATTACAACTTGTGCTTTTGATGGTACTACGGTTACCTCACATGCTACAAACTTTTCACTATCACTATTTAATGTTGCTGTTACTATTGATGTTCCTACTTTTTTAGGAACTAGTGTTCCATCCTCTCTAACTTCTACAACTGATTCATTACTTGATTTCCATGTAACTCCTTTGTCATCTGCACTCTCTGGATAATATGTTACTGATAATTTTTTATCTCCAACTATTATATTGTCTTTTATAGTAAGTGTTATATTACTTATTTCAATATATTCTACACTTATAGGATCAACAATTACTGTGCAAGTATCTGTTTTTCCATTAGATGTTGTAGCTGTAATAACTGCTGTACCCTTTGCTTTTGCCGTTACTTCGCCAGTTGAACTATTTACTTCTGCTATTGCTGGTGCATTTGATGACCATGTTACAGTTTTATCTGTTGCATCATCTGGTGTAACTGTTGCAGTTAGAGTTGTTTTTTCTAATTTTCTTACATGAACAGTTTCTCCTTCATTAATTACAACATTATCTACTGGTGTTGGTGGTATATTTTTAACTTTTATAGTAACATATTTTGAATGTGATGGACACTTAGGATTGTGACATGTTACTCTAATTCTTGCATATGCTGTACCTTCTTTTTGTGCTGTTACAACTCCTGCATTATCTACAGATATAACATCTGTTGCAACTGGATTCATGTCAATCTTTTGAGAAGCAGTCCATAAATCATCTTTATATGTAGCATCTGATGGACTAACTCTAAAATCAAGGTCAACTGTCTCTCCTACAAAAAGTTCTATAACAGCTGCTAATGGCAAGTCAACATCTTGGCCGTCTTTTTTAGTTGTAATAAATATATCAGTTACTGGATTAACTTTTTTTGTAAGTGTAATATTATAAGTTCTTGTTTTTCCATTATTTGAAGTTGCTGTTATTTCACATTTATTATTTTCTTCATTAGTTTCATCATATTTTAATGCTATGAAGCTAACACTTCCATCTCTGTTTTGTCTAATTTCTACAAAATCTTTCTTGTCTTCGCTTATATTCCAAGTTATAGTTTTATCTGTTGCATCCTTAGGTAAAACTTCTGGATGTATTGTTAGTGAATATTCTTTTGAATCCTGAGAATTTGCAACTAATATAATATTTGTATCTTTTAATTCATCTGTTATTGATTCTACTGGTGTTTCAACTACTTTGATAGTAAGTGGCTCTGAATCTACCCCATCTGCTGTTGCAATAACTTTTGTGTCTCCAATTTTTTTACCTGTAATTACTCCTGTTTCACTATTAATATCTATTATGTCACTTGGTGAATTTTCTACTATTTTCCATGTAACTATTGGCTCACTTGCAGTATCTGGTTCAACAGTTGCTGTAAGTGTTTTTTCTTCGTTTACTTTTAATTCAACATTGCTTTCATTTATTGTTACTTTACTTACTTTAATTTTTTTAACTATTACTTTTACACTTATTTCTTTTTCATCTGAATTTAAATCTGTTACTTTTGCAGTAATTTTAATTCCTTCATCACTATAACCTTTAGCAGTTAAATATCCATCTTGAGTAACGCTAACTATATCTTTATTAGCTGAGCTCCATTCAATTTTTGATACTCGTTCAAATGGCATTCTAGTTTCATTTGCTTGTAAACGATATAAATCAAGGTCTAGTTTATATGTACTGTTAGGACTAAGTTCTAACGTATAACCACTTTCTTTGCTTCCTTGAATTTTACTGTCTTGATCTGTTAAATCAACTTCTAATTTTGGAAGTATATTTATTTCTATTTGATTAGAATAAAATGTTCTATCATAATTTTTTCCATAAAGTTCTTCTTGTACTCTCTCATAAGCTCCTTGACCACTTTCTCCTCCTTCTGCATTCCATCTCAATACATATACCCTTAATGCACATTTAAGAGGTTCTCCTACTTTAGTTGGTTCTTCTGCTTTAAGTGTTAATGTTTCTGTATTTTGATTTTCAATATCAATAAAAGGGCTAGGTCTTGCACCTTTTTTTTCTTTGAACCACTGATATTCAAATTTGTCTGGATGTTCTCCTGTGGTAATTAAGCCAGTACTATCACTAGTAACATCAGCTTTAATGCTAGTTGTATCACCTACTATAAATACATATTTACTATCTTTAGTAGAAAATTTTACACTAAGTGCATCATCTAAAATAGTTGCTACTTCCTTACCTGTATTTAGATTTTGGGCATATGATAAAAGATTGTTAAGTCCTATTTGCCCAGCGAATAGAACAATTATTAATAATACTATTAACAATTTTCTTTTCTTCATTTTTTTCATAAAAATTCCTCCCTTTTATGTTTCATCTAGTATGTTTAAACACTTATATTAATGATATCATAAGTACAAATTAAGGTCAACCCATTTTTTCTAATTTTCCTTTGAAAATTTTTGGAAAGTGCCCATTATATCTTTTATTACCTCTCCTGCAATAATTAATCCTGCAACAGATGGAACATAAGAAATACTTCCTGGTACTTGTTTTAAATTGTTTTCTTGATTTGCATTATTTACTTTAATTGATTCTTCTTTTGAGTAAACTACTTTTAGATTGTCAATTTCTCTCTTTTTTAATTCTTTTCTCATTACTTTTGCTAAAGGGCATACGCTTGTTTTATAAATGTCTGCTACTTCAAATTTAGTAGCATCAAGTTTATTGCCAGTTCCCATACATGAGATAATTGGTATATTCCATTTTTTTGCTCTTACTACTAATTCAATTTTTGCAGTAATTGTATCTACTGCATCTACTATATAATTAATTTCTGAGTTAAAGAAATCTTCACTTTCAGGCATAAAAAATTCTTTATATACTTCTACTTTTGCGTTTGGATTTATTTCTAAAATTCTATTCTTTGCGACATCTACTTTATATTTGCCTAATGTTTTTGTCGTACTAATTAGCTGTCTATTTAAATTGCTTAAGGCTACTTTGTCATTATCCACTAATATAAAGTTTCCTATTCCTGCTCTTACTAATGCCTCTACTACATAAGAGCCTACTCCTCCGATTCCGAATACTGCTACTTTCGATTTTTTTAGTTTTTCTATTTTTTCTTTTCCAATTAATAATTCTGTTCTTGAAAATTGATTTTCCATTTTTCTATCCTTGTTCCTTTTTATTTATTAAAATTTATCTATGTCCATCATTAGTTTTATTGTCAATGTTTTCTTTGTATTTAGATTTTCCAAATGCTAAGATTGGATAAAATATAAAATCAAATAAAATCATTCCTACAATAAACCATACAGATTTATTAAATTTTCGTGTCAGCAAGGCCTTTTGAGTTGCGTCCACTATATTCCAAGCAATAAATGCAATTAGACTAATTTGTGGTATAAAGAATAATATTATTGTAAGTAAAAAAGCTGGAGACATCCCAGAGATTTTGTATAAAATTATTAAATTATAAATTGGAATTAAGCATTTCCATGAACTTTGGCCTGCTTTCTTAAATATTTTCCACATTGATATAATAATAATAATAGCAATAATTACACTTATTATTACCATTACTATCTTCATAAACTGTATTCCATATTTTAGAGTTTCTTCGTCTATGCCTCTAAAGATTGAGTTTATAATATTAAAATATTCTTGCATTATTTTCTCCTACTTATGTGTTTAATCTTACTATTTTGTTCCATTTATATTTGGACTAAGTAGATTATTGTTTAAATTATTAGTAATTTCATTTATTGTTGGACTAATTATCATTTCATTTTTCGTTAGACTAATTAGTTTGTTGCTTAAATTATTAGTGTTTTCATATTTTACTGGAACTAATGATTGAAAAAATCCACTAATATAGACTAAATATATAGTAATTATGACTGAAACGACACAATATCCTGCTAAAACATTTGAGTCTATCTTCTTATTACGTATGATAAGTAAAATTATCGGAACAATTAAGGAAATTAAATTATATGCGAATATGACAAGCCAACATATTAATTGCCATCCACTATCTGGATTGTATATACCCGCTACTTTTTCTACTGGTGAGAACTTTACTATTAAAATTCCTACTACAATTCGTATTATTTGTAAAATAGCATTAATTGTTGCTTGGATAGCAAATCCTTTTAAAAATTTCTTCATTTTACTTTATCCTCCAACAATTTTTTATTAAATCTATTATAGCAAAATGCAATTATAATAGATCCCAAACTATTGCCTAGAACCATTACTAATAAGTATAAAAATACTTTCATACTCCAAATTCCTGCTATGCTAAAGTAAAACATATTAGCTACACAGTGTTCAAATCCACATAATATAAATGCCATTACTCCCATAACAATGATTATGTATTTTCCTATATCTCCTTTTTCTTTTTTGTAGTTATTAACTGCTATGTACATTATCATTCCGCAAAACATTGAAAGAATAAAAATGCTAAGTAAATTATCATTTAGTTTTGTATTGACTATGTTTTTAGCAGTCTCAATATATGCTGTATATCTTGTAAGTCTCATAAGATTTCCTACTAAAAATGTTCCTATAAAATTTCCTATTAAAGATATTAATAGTTCTAAGATATAACTTACTTTATTAACTAATATGTATCCTACTTTACCTGTATATAAGTTTAAAGAATACATACATACTGTAAGTAGACCTACTGAAAATATAAATGAGCCTACTATTTTATTTTGTATAGCTAAATAAGCTATTCCTCCTATTCCAATTACTATTCCTGCATAAATTCCTTTTATTAGATAATCTAAATACTGTTTTAAGTTTTTCATAATATTTCTACTCCATTTTTTATTATTTTAATACATTTTGATTTAATATTAAAGTATTATATAAAAATAATACGTCTTGTTTTTCAAATTTTACATATTGATTTAATATTGAACTTGATATATACCTTAAATCTATTAGCGTTATCTTTTGATAATTTTCTATTAATAATGGTGCTAAGCTACTTCCAAATGAATCTCTAAATAATAAAAGTTCTTTTCCTTCAGGCCCATTAGGATTGTTTATCTGTATTAGTGCTGTTGCTCCTGATAAAAATACATCATACTTATCAGAAGATTTTTTCATTTTTTCTATATTATAAACTTTTTCATTTTTGCTTGTTTCAAAATTATATACTATTAAATTTTGTATTGTTTTATTTGTCAAAATTTTAATTCTATCAGGTATAACTTGCATCCCTAGTTGTCCATAATATGCACCATAAAAATCTCCTAAGTCTTCTATATCATAATTGATATTTGAGGTGTCTTTTAATTTCATTTCTTTTTCTAATGTACTAACTACTTCTTTTAGATTTTCCTGTTTCCAATGTAAATCAGTATTATAATAATCTTCAAGTTTTAAATCCTTGGTAATATCTATATATTTCATTTGTGGTAAAGTATTTTGTAAAATATCTTGTACATCTTGAGCATTTATTTTTAAGTGGTCAGATTCTAAATAATTATTTTTGTCTGGAATTAGTGAATAATATATTTTCATATCTTGGTTTAAATATTTGTCGTAAATATTTTTTATCTTCTCTGCTGATTTTTTGATATTTGCTTCTTTTAAAGGATATTCTATTTTATATATTTTCCCATCCTTTAAAAATAATCCGTTATTGTCTTTCTGCCTATAAATGTAATTACTCCAAAAAGATTTTATACTTCTAAAAGTATCTCTAAAAATAAATTGGTCTACTGTATAATTATCTAGTTCTTCAGAGGTTTTTCCATTTACTATTTTTTCAAATGTTATTTTCGGAAACTGTGTTAATTTTCTTCTTTCTGTCATTGATATTTCTTCATCTTTTTTTGCTATGTTTGCTATCAGAATTGCAAACAATATTAATATAAAAGTGAATACAACGACTTTATTTTTTGTTTTTTCTTTCATTTTTGCTTCTCCTTTATTTTATATTTTAGAAAATTTTTTAAAATCTAAAATACAAAAATGGATTAAATGAACCATCTACAATATATGATGTGCATATTATTAATAAACTTATTAAAAAAATTGGTTCTAAGGTATTAGTTATTTTTTCAAACTTTTTAGAGCTTACTATATTTTTTATTAATGGTGTTGATGCTACTATTCCAACAATTATGATTGTTATATAGCTTTTTAAATAATACAAACTTTCTGGTGTTATAAGTGGAATACCTCCAATTCCTACTAAGCCTCCTATATTTTGCATTATTTGTACAGTATTTTTTCCATTAAATATTATAAAACTAATCATTACTAATATTAACACATAGATGTGTGAAAATATTTTAGGCATTTTTTCTAAAAATTTTCCTAAAAATAGTTTTTCTATAATTAATAATATTCCAAAATATAATCCCCAGATTATAAAGTTCCATGCTGCTCCATGCCACAAGCCTGTAAGTAGCCATACTATCATTATATTTCTTAACCATTTTATTTTGGTTGTTCTATTTCCTCCAAGTGGAATATAAACATAATCTCTAAACCAACTACTCAATGATATATGCCATCTTCTCCAAAAATCTGTAATGCTTTTTGCTATATATGGATAATTGAAGTTTTCTAAAAATTCAAATCCAAACATTTTTCCAAGTCCAATTGCCATATCCGAGTATCCTGAAAAATCAAAGTATATTTGTAGCATAGCTGAAATTCCATATAGCCAATAATATAAGATACTCATTTCTTTGCTTGCTAAAAATGTATTTGCAAGTTCTCCTAAACAATTAGCAATTAATACTTTTTTGCTAAGTCCTATTATAAATCTTCTAACTCCTAAAGCAAATTTTTGCATAGTGTGAGTTCTATTTTCTAATTGGTCTTCTATTGATTTATATCTTACAATTGGTCCTGCAATAAGTTGTGGAAATAGTGAAACATATGTCGCAAGTTTTAAAATATTTTTTTGTACTTTAACATCTCCTCGATATACATCTACAAGATAACTTAGCATTTGAAAAGTATAAAAAGATATTCCAATTGGTAATGCAACATAGATAAAATCAATTTGATTTTTTAGCCATAGATTTATATTTTGTATAATAAAGTTTGCATATTTAAAATATACTAATAGTCCTAAACTTATGCTAATTGCTATTATTAAGAATAGCTTTCTATATTTTTTATATTTGTCTATTAATATTCCAAATATGTATGTTATTGCTATTGAAAACGCCATTAATATTACATAAGTTGGTTCTCCAAAAAAGTAAAATATAAATGACGCTATTAACAAGACTAAGTTCTTACATTTTTTAGGAACTATATAATAGATTGCAAGTGTGATTGGCAAAAAGTAAAATAGAAATGTTATACTCGAGAATACCATTTTTTATTTTCCTTTCATATGTATCTTTTTGTATAAATAAAAAAGCCGATAAATAGACATAACTATTTTTATCGGCGATATAAATTTATTTTTTATTCTGGTACTGGAAAACTCATATCTGGTGGTAACTCTTCTTCTTGCTCTGTTTTCTCATATAATTCTCCAACTTTTCCAGTTAATTTTTTAAAGCTATTGTAAATGTCTGTAGCTTTATCTTCATCTGTCATTACAAGGAATACTATATTGCCACTATTTGTTGCATATAATTTTTCTGCTGATACGCAAATCCATTTTCTTGTATTTACACCTTCTGACATTGCTTTTGCTACTTCATTTGCATTTACTCCATCTTTAACCTTTGCCATAACTAGTGAATATGCTTGAGCATTAACCATTGGCTCTGATACAACTGCGAATTCAAGATTTTCTCCATTTTCTAATCCTGTATATGAATTTACTGAGGTATCGTCTGTTAGG
The DNA here is from genome assembly GCA_947624735.1 of uncultured Clostridia bacterium. Taxonomy (GTDB): domain Bacteria; phylum Bacillota; class Clostridia; order TANB77; family CAG-508; genus CAG-793. The sequence continues at coordinate 34,095 of CANQLM010000001.1, forward strand.
TCTATTTCTCTTGTTTCTGTATTGTATAATTCTACTGTTACTCCATCATATACTTTGTCAACCATTTTGGTTAAATCTTGGGCGCTACTTACTTCTAATAAATTGCTACTTTCATTGTTCGTTGTTACTATTACAAGTACTGCAATAATTGCGATTGCTAAAATTGATATAATTATTATTTGTGTTGTTTTGTTCATTTTATTATCCCCTTTCTTATTACTCATTATATGAGATAAAAAATTGGTGACCCCTACGGGAATCGAACCCATGATTTAGCCTTGAGAGGGCTACGTCTTAACCGCTTGACCAAGGGGCCATAGCATATTCATTATACAATAAATAAATTTTCTAGTCAACTAAATCTATACAGTTTTTTAGAATAGTTTTAAGTCTATCATTTTGTTTTGTTAAATATAAATATCCTATTAGTGCTTCAAAAGCTGTTGAATACATATATTCTTCTGCTGAGGCGTGTTTTGGCAAATGATGATTTTCTGTATTTCTGCCTCTTCTTACTATTTCTTGTTCATCTTCTGTTAATTCTAACTTTTTTAATATGCTTGCTTGAGCTGATGCTTTTACATATTTTATAGATAATACATGCATTTTATGTGGATTTAAATTTGTTTTATTACTTAAATATGTTCTAACATACATTTCATAAATACTGTCTCCAACATATGCCCATGTAAGTGGAGACATCATATTTACTTCTTGCTCACTTTTTGTTATTAGTTCTTCTTGAAATTCCATATTTGCTCTCTTTCTATTTTTTACTTTGATTTTCTCATATTTACAGTTTTAATATAATAAAACTTTTTAAGTTAAGGCTTTTCTATTGAAATTCTTCCGATTTTTCCTGTTCTAAAATCTGTTAAAATCATATCAGAAATTTTTTGTTCATTAATTCTACCGCCAGATAAAATTGCACCTTTTTTCAAGGCTATTCTATCTCTTATATCTATAATTTCTTCTCCATTTTCAATTTTAATATCATATCTTTTTTCAATTTTTTCCTTATAATTTTCTACTAAATATTTTAATAAATCATAGGAAATTTGTTCATTGTCAATCGCGTTTTCACCAATTGTGTTTACAAAAGCAAGATGCTCCGCTATGCTTTCATCATTTAATCGTGGCCAAAGCATTCCTGGAGTATCCATAAGTTCTATTTCTTTATCAATTTTTATCCATTGCTTTGTTTTTGTTATTCCAGGTTTATTGCCTACTTCAGCTACATTTCTTTTTGCTAAATTATTTATAATTGTAGATTTTCCCACATTAGGAATTCCTAGCACCATTACTTTAATACTTCTACCTGTTCTTCCACTTTTCAAATATTTTTCTTTTATTTCTTTTCCTTCTATTTTTATTTGCTTTATTACGTCTTTTAATCCTTTTCCAGTATTCGCTTCTACTTTTATGCAAGGAATATTGTTTTTCTTATAATATTCAATCCATTTTGTGGTTATATTTTCGTCTGCTAAGTCTGATTTATTTAAAATTATTATTTTCTTTTTGTTTTTGCAATATTCTCTTACATCTGGATTTTGGCTAGATTTTGGTGTTCTTGCATCTAGGACTTCTACTATTATATCTATTAGTTTTAAGTCTTCTATGATTTGTTTTTTGGTTTTTGCCATATGACCGTGGGTACCAGTTAATATTTGCTTCCATCTTTTCACTTCCTTATAAGTTCTCAGTTAATTCAATACTTTTAACATTTTAACACAAAAGCAAGCAATTTTCAACATTGCTTGCTTATTCCATATCTGTCTAAATCAACTTTATAGTCTTTGACAACTATTCCTTCTCTTTCCAATTTTTCTTTTTGCTTCTCTATTCCGCCAAATGCAAAATGTCTGGATAAATTTCCTTTGCTATCTACTACTTTATAGCAAGGATATTTATGTTCATCTGGATTGTTATGTAAGATATTTCCCACAACTCTTGCGAGTTTTTTATCTCCTAAATATTCTGCTATTTGCCCATAGGTTACTACTTTTCCTTTTGGAATTGTTGTTAAAAACTCATATACTATTTCCTTCATTATTTCTCCAATAAACTAAATAATTCCCTTATAATGTTCTATAGTTGTTTTTATCTGCTCTGTCGTCAAGTTGTCTATCAAAATCCTTATTATCATAAAACCATTCTGTTTGCTTATTTACAGGTTTTTTTGCTTTATCTGATAGTAGGTCTATCATTACAACTATACTTAATATTACTGCTAATAATGAAATAAATGTTGTAAATCCATTAGCCATAGTAAATCCATTACCACTAATTAATGGTTTTATTGCATTATTGAATAAATCTACACCAAAGTATGCTAGGAAAGATACTAGATAAAGTATTCCTCCAAATATTTTTCTTTTTATTACTAGCACAATGCATATTAAACTTATAAACAAAAGTGCTATTTCAATTATATTATCCATAGGTTTTATAATAAAATTGCTTCCAGTTGTTGCTGTTACTGCAACAACTAATCTAAATATCCAAAATAATCCCATTAACATTACTATCATATAATTTGCAAAACTTTTCATTTTTTATTTTCTCGTATAATAATACGAAACTCCCTTCTTTAAAAAATATTTTTTATATAATTAAAACCCTTTGCTTTTGCAAAAGGTTCTAATTTTTATTTATGACTTAAAATATGTTACACAAAAGTTTATAAGTTTATTTCTACATAAAATATTATTATTGTTCATCGTCAACAAAATTAAATTCATCTTTAAATTTTTCTTTGAATATTTCAAATACTTTATTTAGTGTTTCTTCATTATCTACACTAACATATGATTCTTCACCATCTTCTGCTACGTCAGAATCTTTATCTTCTTTTAAAATAACTACTTCATCTGATTCTTCATCTTCTGATGGTTCTGCTGGAAGAAGAATAACATAATTATCTCCTTCATATTCTATTAAATCTAAAAATTCAAAGTTAACATCGTTTCCTAATTCGTCTTTTAGTGTAACTATGTTGCTATCTAATTCATCATCATTCATTTCTGCTTGATTATTTACGTTTTCATTTTCATCCATAATTTTTTCCTCCTTTATTCTTATGTAAAAATTTACATCTACTATTATGATATACTAAATTTATTTTTTTATCAATACATTTTATGGAAATTTTTTAATTCTTTTATTTGCATTTAACTTTTCACTTAACTATTCTATTAATTACATTTATTTTAGATATAAAGTCTTATAAATTTATTATTAATACAAGGTAAGAATTATAATAAATTTAGTTTGTATACAATTTTTTATATATTTTGTAGTCTTTTAATATTTTTCTTATATAAGTGTTTGTCTCTTTATATGGAATGTTTTCAATATCGCTTCCATCTGGTTTTATTATTTCTTGTTCAATCCACTTATTTACATTACCGCTTCCTGCATTATATGCCGCAAGTGCAATTTCATCTACTTTATATATTTTCTTTAAATTAGAATAATATGCTATTCCAAGTTTTATATTTTTTTCTGGATTATACAGCGTTACTCCTGATTCATATTCCATAATTATATTTTCGGCAACTTCTCTTGCAGTATTATCCATTAATTGCATAAGTCCTGTTGCACCTTTACTAGAAAGTGCCCCTTCTTTAAAATTACTTTCTGCTTTTATTATTGCATAAATCAAATATTTGTCTACATTATATTCTTCGGAATATTTTTCTACATATTCTTTATAATTTATTTTATAAATTTTCTTTAGTATATAATCTGATTTTGTTAGTAAAATTACTACTATGATTAATACTATAATTATAAATATTATAGTTTTTTTCATTAATGTCTCCCTTTATTAATGAACATAAAATTCATTGTTTTTTATTTTGCCTCATACCAACTCTTTGCATCTGTAACTTCTACTTTAAGTGGAATTTCTAATTTAGTTGCATTTTCCATACATTCTTTTAAAATCTGTTTTGCTTGTTCTTTTTGTTCTTCTTTAACTTCTAGTATAAGTTCATCATGTACTTGTAATATAACTTTAGCATCTAGCCCTGACTCTTCTAATTTTTGGTAAACATTATTCATTGCAATTTTCATTATATCTGCTGCTGTTCCTTGTATTGGTGTATTCATTGCAGCTCTTTTTCCGAATTCTCTAACCATATAATTATTAGATTTAAGTTCTGGAATATATCTTCTCCTTCCAAATGAGGTTTCAACATATCCTAGTTCTTTTGCTTTTTCTGTAATGTTTTCCATGTATTTTTTTATACCGCTATATTTCTCTAGATAATTTTCTATATATGTTTTGGCCTCTTTTCGTCCTGTTCCTATTTGTGCAGCTAAACCGAAATCTGTTATACCATATACAATTCCAAAGTTTACAGCTTTTGCTCTACGCCTCTGTTCTTTTGTTACTTCTAGCATTGGAACTCCAAATACTCTTGATGCAACTTCTCTATGAATGTCTTCATCATTTTTAAATGCATTTATCATATTTTCGTCTTTTGCTATATGTGCTAAAACTCTCAATTCAATTTGAGAATAATCTGCGTCTATATAAACATAGCCGTCTGCTGGTTTGAAAGCTTTTTTAATATTTCTTCCGATTTCTTCACGGCTAGGTATATTCTGAAGATTTGGTTCTGTTGAACTTATTCTTCCAGTTAGTGTTATTGTCTGGTGAAAGTATGAGTGTATTCTTCCTGTTTTTTTATTAATATATGGTATTAGTCCTTCTACATATGTTGAGTTTAATTTTGTTAGAGTTCTATATTCTAGTATTTTTTCTATGATTGGATGTGCTAGAACTAATTTTTCTAATATTGCTACATCTGTACTGTAACCTTTTTTATTCTTTTTTGCTCCTGGAAGTTTTAATTTTTCAAATAATATAATTCCTAGTTGTTGAGTTGAATTTATGTTAAATTCTTCTCCTGCTAACTCATAAATTTCTTTTGTTAGTTCTTCTATTCTTTGTTTTAATTCTTTTCCGAAATTAGTTAATTCTTCTTTATCTACTAACATTCCATTATATTGAATTTCTCCTAATACAGTAATTAATGGAATTTCTATTTCATTAAATAGTTTTAAACTACCTTCTTCTTCTAATTTCTTTTTAGTTTCTTCATAAATTCTTTTTATCGCTAATACATATATTCCTATTTCATTTTTATCATTTGATTGATTTTCAAATAAATTTATCTGCCTTTCAGGAATATATTTTTCTATATCTATATTTAAAAATTGCATTGCTAAATCATTTAACTTATGCTTTACATTATTTGGATCAATGTCATATCCTGCTACTTCTATATCGTATTTTATTGATTTTGTCTTTATACCATTTTGCCTTAAAAGTACATAATCTTCACTAAGTTTATATCCTATTTTTTCTATTTTTTCATTTTCAAATATTTCTTTCAGTTCTTCTATTTTTGGATTTTTTACATATACGACTTTTTCATTTTCTAATATTCCTATTCCAATTATGTTCTTTTTGATTATCTTTTCTTCATCTTCAGATTTTTCAGTTTCTAGATAGTAAATCATTTCATTATTTATGCTAATATCTTTTATTGAGTCTTTTATTACTGTTTCAATTTTAAATTCGTTTTTATCTTCTTCTTGAATATTATTATCATTTTTGTTTAATTCAAATCTATCCATAAAACGATTAAATCTATAATACTTAAATAATTTTGTTACTTCTTGTTTATTCCATTCTTTTAATTTTAAATCTTCTAATGTAAATGGAAGTTCTGCTTTTGTGTTTATCTTTCCTATTTTTTTTGAAATTAATGCTAAGTCTTTATTTTCTATTAATTTAGTTCTTAATTTTTCTTTGAATTTATCCTTTTGACTTTCGTCTTCTACTGCTTTATAAAGGTTTTCAACAGTTTTATATTCTTTTAAAAGTTCTGTTGCTGTTTTTGGTCCTACTCCTGGAACTCCTGGAATCTCATCTGATGAATCTCCCATTAATGCTTTTAATTCTATTAATCCTTCTGGTTCCATTTCATATTCTTGTTTTACTTTTTCTGTATCATAAATTTCAGTCTCTGTTTTTCCCATTTTAGTTCTTGGAATTCTTACTATTATATTGTCATCTATTAGTTGGAATAAGTCTCTATCTCCTGATAAAATATATGATTTAATATTTTCATTTGAAAATTGTTTTGCACAAGAACCTAATATGTCATCTCCTTCATAGTCTGACATTTCTAATGTTTGTATGTTCATTGCTTTTAATATCTCTTTTATTTCAGGCATTTGCTGAGCAAGTTCATCAGGCATTTGATGTCTACTTTTTTTATAACCTTCATATTTTTGTTTTCTAACATTTGCACCTGTTTTTGAATCAAATGCTACTAAAATATAATCTGGTTTTACTTCTTCCAAATTTTTAAATAATATTGATAAAAATCCATACAAAGCATTTGTATATTTTCCATTTTCTGTAGTAAGCATTTTGTTACTCATTATTCCATAAAATGCTCTATTCATTATAGAGTTTCCATCAATTAATAATAGCTTTTCCATATTTTTGTTTAACATACTCCTTTTTACTTAGAATATTTTTAATTTTAAGTTGTAATTTGCTTTTTTTCTTTGTATACTTCTACTGCTTTTTCAGCTAACAAATATATTACAATAGGAATTACGCACATTGCAAAATATATCCAACCATATATATATCCTTCTCCTAAATAATAAATTACATAGTTTGCAAATTCTACTATTATAGTTGTAGCAATAGTTAAATATGCATCTTTTGATTTCATATCTGGTAGCAGTCCGAAAAGTAATATAAAATACCAACATCTAAAGTTAGTAATTACTAGTAAGAAAAACCATAATAATAGCTCAATATAAGTTCTGACATTTGTTTCTTTTTTTATTTTCAACACTACTTTTATAAAATAGATTAAGCAAAACAAGGCTTTTCCTGCTAAAGCAATTTTTCCAACATTTAATCTTGTCCTTAATAGTATTAGTACCAAGTAAAGTGAATTAGCATACTTAGCAGTTTGGTCTAATACTGATAAAATTTTACTTACATCTCCTAAGAAGAGTAAATTTATTCCAAAGAATAATGCTAGAAATTCGACTACATATAAAATCATTTTCTTTATATTATTTTTATCCCATATAATATATGGAAGAAGCACTACTGGGATATATTTTATAAGTGTTGCTAAAACAATACTTATTACTGCTAAGTCTATTTTGTTTTTCTTCTTTAGATATAATGCTAAAAGAACAAATGTTACCATATAAATATCATTGTGACAATTTATTATTCCTTCAAAGATTATTAGTGGATTTAATCCATATATTAGAACCATCTTGTTATTTTTTGTTATTTTATATATTAAATAACAATTTATAATATGGGCTATTATATTTAATATTTTAAATGCATACAGTAAAACTAAAGTGTTTTCTACAGGTATACTTCCTACAAATTTGCATATTGCACTAAATACAATTCCATATATAAATTTTTGATTCCAAGCTGGTGAATTTGACACTACTTCGTCTTCTTTAAGCTTGTCTTGAATTTCTAAAAAATTTACATCATACATATCATAACCATATATTGAGTCTGCTCTTCCTGATGCTATATAGTAATATACATCCGAACTATTATTAGGTAATATTATACCAGCTAACACAGATACTATTGCTATAAAAATGAATAATTTTGATGTTTCTTTTTTGTCTTCTTCTTTTGATTCTTTTGCAATTAATATTAAATACGTAACTATTAACCCACCAACAAAAATAAGAAATGCTATCAAATTTATTTTAGATAGACTGTGATTAGTTATATTTTGTAGTATCATTGATGCACCAAAGCATTCTATTTTAAAGTTGGCTTCTATTATATATTTTACATTAAATATTGCATATATTAACATTAATATTATCATTACTGCTTTTGATACTTTTTTCATTTCGTTTCCTTTCATTTATATTATAGCTTCTTCTTAAAAAACGCATAAATATAATTTATCATCTTCAAAGATTAATTGTTCTTTAGAAAATTCATTCCAATCTTTATTTATAAAATACATTTGGTATTTTTCTTCTGGCTCTATTTCTTTTACTTTATGTCCTACAAAATATTCTATTGATTCTTTCCTTGCATAATCTGTATAAAGTGATTTTATATTAAATGAATTGTCTGGAAAGTTAAAAAATGCTCTTTTACTATATCTGTCATAATAAAATGAAATAACATTAATTTTTTTATTTTCTTTTTCTTCATATTTTTTTATTTCACTTGCAATATTTTGCAAGTATTCTTTTTCTTGTATGTTCGATTTACTAAGCATAATACCATCATTTATATAGTTACATGAATTGATTGAAAAAATTATAATTGCAAAAAATAGTATTAATAATTCTCTTATCCTATTCTTGTCTTTAATAATTGAACAAGTAAGAAGTATTATTGAAATTCCTATTATTGCTCCTACAGATGTTATTTTTCTAGCTTCAATAGATAAATTTGTTTGAAGTAGTATTGGAACTGTACATGAAAAAATTGCAATTAAGCTTATTATACAATATTTTAATATATATTTATATTTCTGTAATCCTATAAATAATATTATTGTAAACATTATGACATTGGGTATTAGAAATCTTGAAAATAGATTCCATGTTCTTGTCATAGCTTCATTGGTATAAGTTATTAAAGACTCTACGTAATCTCTATCTTTACTTATTTTTCCTATTCTTTCATCAGGAGTTTTAAGTATACCATTTATTCCTTTTATTAATCCAACGATTATTAGTAGTGTAATTAAGCATATTATAGAAATCCATATTAATTGTTTTATTATATCTTTTTTATTTTTGTCTTTTTGCAAAATCATAAATAATATTGATGTTGTTATGAATATGTTTAGTATTCCTTGATAACAAATTCCAGCAATTATAACTAATATAAAAGGAATAATTTTTTTGTTTTGTATAACTAATTTTTTAGCAGATACTATACAAAGAAGTTTTCCTAAAATAATTATACCACTTTCAACATATGCAAAATGTTCAATTGCGAGTGGATTAAATACATATAAGTAGCTTCCCATTAATATTAGTAATTTGATAATATAATTATTGTTTTTATTTATAATAGACGTATATATTATATAAACTGATATACTTAAGCAAACTATACTAACCATTTCCATAAAAACAGCTAAAACTTGTACTGGAATGTTTAGTGCTTTTCCAACATATAAATATGCACTCGTTATAATTCTTCCATCTTTTAAAAATGCTTTACTATTATAATTATCATCTGCTAATATTGTATAGGTGTCTGGGACTGTGTGGAATTTTAAAAAGTCCAAGCAAAGTATTATACTAACTACTAAGATTAATAAAAATATTAGTAAGTTTTCTTTTTCTTTAAATTTACATTTTAATTCTTTCATATTATGAGAAAATTTTTTCATTTAAAATTATCCTATACTTAAAAATTTTGAAGTTTACTTTTTTATTGCAACCATTAATTCATTTTCTTTTACAATTTTATCTTCTCCATTATATTTATAATTATCGCCTGTAAAGTAAACTTTATACTTTGAATTTTCAAATCTATTCTTACTTAATTCTAAGAACTTCGCTATTTCTTCTTCTGTTAAATTATGTTTTATTCTAAGCTCATAAAATGAAAAGATTACAATTTTATCATTTTGCTCTATTTTTTCATCTATGAGTTCTCCTACAAATTTTGTATTCATTATGTTCCTTTCTATGTTATAAATCAAAATAATATAAGTTTTCACCATTTTTTAATTTTTCTATAAATTTTGCTCCGAATTTTTCATAATAATTTTTTAGATTAGTTTTTAAATATATCTTTTTATAATTCCTTTTCCTTGCTTCTTCTAAAATTGCATTATTCAGTATTCGAGAATATCCTTTTTTTCTATACTCTTGTTTTACATACATGGTAGAATACCAAGGTGATAAATCAGTTCTTTCATCCCCATCTTGAGGGAATATTGAAATGAATCCAACTAATTTATTGTTTTCTAGAAGAATTAGCTTACAATAAGAATCATTGTTAAAATTAGATTTTATTTTATTTATCTTTTTTTGTACTTTTTCTTCTAATTCTTTTTTAGTTTTAACAATTTTTCCCCATTCTAATTGTGTAAGATAAGCAATTTCATTTATGAATTCTTGTCTGTCTTTTAAGTTATAAATTTTTAGATTATTTACCATATGTAATCTACTCAACTTTCTTATAAATTTTAAATCTGTTATTTTTTACTAATATATTTCTGATTTTTACTTGTAGGCTTATCTGGAATTGTCATTTTTAGTAGTCCTTTTTCTACTAATGGTTTTATATAATCTCTCCTAAATCTTGTTCTATTTTTATAACCTATATATTCCATAATTTCAAAAATATTTTTTTCTTCATTACAAAATTCAATTATCTTTATATTTATATCAACATGTGCCTTATCATATGCCTGAACTTGTGCCTTATCATATGCCTTACTATTTCCAATTAGTGATGCATTTAATTCTTTTACTGTCATTTTATTAACTTCTGCAACTGTCATATCATTTAATACTTTTACTAATGGAACTGTTGCTTTAAATAAATCTCCTTCTTCAAATATTGGCTCTTTTCCTGAATAAATTTCAGAATAATTTGTTATATTTCTAACTCCGCTTCCTAATTCATCAGCTAATCCTATCTCTCTAAATATTTTTGCAATTTTAGGATTTTTTGAATATGGTATACAATTTTTTACTGTAATAAATCCTCTCATTCGAGGCATATTAGGATTTTCAGTATAAATTGAATCTTTTGTTATAATTATTCTCGAAGTTATGCCACTTGTTAATTCTCTATGAATTAACAGGTTGCAACATAGTTCACGCGCTATTTTATCTCTAATACTAGTACTATGTGAACCTTCAAGATAAAATTTATCATTAGTATGTTTTTGAACAAATTGCATCAATCTTTCATAACTATCTATCAGATTTGTAATAATTACGTCTCTATCATCATATCTATCCATATTTTCATTTCTGTATATTGCATCTGTTTTAAAATGTGATAAACATGACATAATTATCTCATCTTTTCCAAATAGTAAAATTGCTGCAAGAGTTAGTCCTTTTTCTTTCGTCATTACGTCTTCTCGATATAATCCTGAACTTTTTATAATTTGCTCATTAGTCATATTTTTCCAAGGATGATTTTCATTTTTTAAAATTGCCCATCTTCTTGCCTTTTCAAACAAATCTTCTCTTAAATTATCCATTGTAGCATAAGGAAAAATTTTATCTTCAATATGTATTTCTTTTTTTCTCAAATACATATCTAAAACTAAATTGCTATTGTCTGTAATGTCAAAATCTCCATCTTCATTTCTATCATAAATTCTTCCACCAGATCTATGAACTTCTGGAGAATCAGGAACATTTATATATAGAACTGTTTTTCCTTTTATTTTGTATTCTACTACATTTAAATATACTGTTGGAGATATTTTATTAGGATTATTGCATAAATTAGCAAAGTCTTTTTTCATTTGTGCTACACTTTCTTCATCTACTCCTGTAATATCTTTGTTATCTTTTATACCTAATAATATATTTCCACCAAAACGATTCAAAAATGCACATACTGTTTCAAAAAGATTTTTTGGTAATTGTTGTTTTGCTTCTTTAAACTCAGTATTTATTTTTTCTCCTTGCTTTATTATGTTGTTTATAATATCTACCATATTCATCCTTTCTAATTATGCCAATTTGATGGCACAATTTAATTTATTTTTTACTACTATTTTTATCTTTTTCAATTTTCTTTTGATATCTTTCCTCCTCTCAACTCCTCGTATCTAACCATTCAAATTCGCGTACCCTGTCGTTCTTCATTAAAACAGTTATAATATCAAGGGTTTTGAGGCTTTTATTCGCCATTTTTT
>CANQLM010000002.1 GCA_947624735.1 uncultured Clostridia bacterium
ATAGCAGCTTTATTTTTAGAAACAGCTGAAAATGAAAAAGAGCATGCTAAAATTTGGTTTAAATTATTAAATGGTGGAGATATATCTTCAACACAAGAAAATTTAAAAGCAGCAGCTGCTGGAGAAAATTTTGAATGGACAGATATGTATGACAGAATGGCAAAAGAAGCAAAAGAAGAAGGATTTGACAAAATTGCATATCTATTTGAAGCAGTTGGACAAATTGAAAAAGAGCATGAAGCAAGATACTTAAAATTATTAGAAAATGTTAAAGATGGATTAGTATTCAGTAAAGATGGAGATAGAATTTGGAAATGTAGAAATTGTGGACATATAGTAGTTGGAAAATCAGCTCCAGAAGTATGCCCAGTTTGTAGCCATCCACAATCTTATTTTGAAGTAAAAGCAGAAAATTATTAAAATACAATAAAAGGCCAGCTTTAAAACTGGCTTTTTTACGTAGTTTATGAAAGTTATTCTAATGTAAAAATATTTTAATTACAAAAGATACATAAAAATTAAATTTAGCATAAGGAGATAATTTTGATGAATGTAGGATTTACAATAGGAAAATTTGCACCACTACATAAAGGACATGAGGCTTTAATAGAAAAAGGTATTAAGGAAAATGATGAATTTTATATTCTAATAAATGATACAGAAAAAACTAGTGTTCCATTAGAAACAAGAGCAAATTGGCTAAAAGAATTATATCCAACTGCACATATTATCTTAGGAACAAACCCACCAAAACAAATTGGAATGGATGAGAAATCAGTAAAAATTCAAACTGATTATTTAAAAAATATTTTTAAAGATATTCCAGTTAATAGATTTTATTCAAGTGAAGAATATGGAAAATATGTTGCAAGAGATTTAAATGTTGAAAATATAAAAGTCGAAAAAGTAATTCCAATTAGTGGAAGTATTATTAGGAAAAATCCTAAAGAAAATAAAAAGTATATGGAAGATATTGTATATAAAACATTTATGTGTTAGAATAAATAAAAAGTTTCAAGGAGAAAACATTATGAATATATTAGAAGAATTAAGACAAAGAGACTATATTGAACAAACAATATACGAAGATAAATTAGAAGAATTATTAGAAAAAGAAAAAGTACCATTTTATATTGGAATAGATCCAACAGCTGATAGCTTACACGTTGGACATTTTGTATCATTAATGGTAGCATCATATATGCAAAAAGCAGGACACAAACCTATAATATTAATGGGCGGAGGAACTGCTACTGTTGGAGATCCATCTGGTAAAACAGATATGAGAAAAATGTTGACAAGAGAAGAAATAAATCATAATGTAGAATGTATTAAAGCCCAAGTTAGTAAATTTGTTAGCTTTGAAGGAGATAATGGAGCAATAATAGTAAACAATGCAGACTGGTTAATAGACTTAAAGTTTGTAGAATTTATGAAAGAAATTGGCTCACAATTTTCTATAAATAAAATGCTTTCAGCAGATTGTTATAAAACAAGACTAGAAACAGGATTAACTTTTTTTGAAATGGGTTATATGCTTCTTCAATCTTATGACTTTTTAACACTTTACAATAAGTATGGATGTAAGTTACAAATTGGTGGAAATGACCAATGGTCTAATATAATAGGAGGAGTAAACTTAATAAGAAAATTTGGCCATGACGATTCTTTTGCATTTACTTTCAAACTTCTTACAAATAAAGAAGGAAAGAAAATGGGAAAAACAGAAAAAGGAGCATTATGGCTAGATAAAGATAAAACAACTCCATATGAATTTTACCAATATTGGAGAAATATAGATGACAATGATGTAAAAAAAGTTTTATGTATGTTGACATTTTTGCCAATGGACGAAATTAATAGATTAACAAATGTAGAAGGAGAAGAAATAAATAAGGCTAAAAAAATTGCAGCATATGAAATAACAAAATTAGTACATGGAGAAGACGAAGCTAAAAAAGCTGAAGAATCAGCAGAAGCACTATTCTCTGGAAATGGCATAGCAGAAAATATGCCAACAGTAGAAGTAGCAGATGGCATAGGAATATTAGATGCTATAATATCAGCAGGATTTGCACCATCAAAAGGTCAAGCAAGAACCTTAATAGTTCAAGGTGGAATTACATTAAACGATAAAAAAGTAGAAGAGCAAAATCTAAATTTATTAAAAGCAAATCTAGGTGAAGAACTAATATTAAAAAAAGGTAAAAAAAGTTATTGTAAAATAATTTTAAAATAAAAAGGAAAGGAGATATGATACTAAAGTATCATAAAAAAGAAAATGGATTATAGAAAATTTAATAATTATTATGTTGTAAGAATAGATAAAGGAGAAGAAATTCTAGAAAAAATAAAAGAAATTGCGTTAAAAGAAAATATAAAGTTAGCTAAAGTAAGCGCATTAGGTGCTACAAATGACTTTACAGTAGGAGTATTTAAAACAGGAGAAAAGAAATACTATTCAAATACATTTACAGGAGACCATGAAATTGTTTCACTTACAGGAACAATAAATACATTTAATGGAGAATTCTACACACATATTCATATGAGTGCAGGAAATGATAAAGGAGAAGTCTTTGGAGGACACTTAAATAGAGCAATAGTTAGTGCTACTTGTGAAATGATTATAGTAGAAATACCAGGAAAAGTAGATAGAAAATTTGATGAAGAAGTTGGACTAAATTTATTTGAATTTTAATGTAAAATATATGTTGAAAAAATGAATTGGTTTTGATATTATATTATTAAGATTTTTTTACAGAGGTAAAAATATGAAATTACAGAATTTAGCTGTTATTTTTATAGTAATTATAATGCCAATAGCATTAGTATTATCAATATATACAGGAAATTTAATAGATGTTGCAAATAAGCAAGCAGAATATGATTCACTTTTGCTTAATTCAACTTATGATGCAGTAAGAGCTTATCAAATGAATACATTAAACAATAGTTATGAAGCAGAAACAAATTCGAAGATAAGGGATATTAATGCATCTGTTAACTCATTCTTTAATAGTTTAGCTGCAGGGCTTTCACAAAGTGGATTTGGAAAAGCTCAATTAACAGATTATGTTCCAGCAATGTTATATACATTATATGATGGATACTATGTTTATGGAGTTTTTGACAATGTAGTTAATATTGATAAAGGTATTAAATATGATGAAAATAATAAAATAACAAAAGAACAATATGGATTAAAACCATATATATATTATTCATGTGAATACGCATCGAATAATTATGATTTAATAGTAAATTATACTTTAGATAACTATATAACAGTATCAGGAACATATAAAGATGAAACTGGAAAATGGATAAATATTGCACAATCAGGATACTTCATAAACTATAATAATGTAACAGTACCAGTAAATGGAGATGGACCAGCAGACTTTGCTAATAAGCAAGTAACATTATATAAAGGAAAAAGCAATGAAGTAGTAATAAAGCCAGAAAGACTAGGAGAAACAATTATTGCTTATGATCAAAAATTAACAAGAGATAATATAAATAACTATGATTATAAAGCAGTTCTTGATGAAAATGGAAAGGCAAAATATTTCAATTATATTATATATAATAATATAAAATATTATTTAGATACAGATATTATTCAAAATGGTTCACCAATAGAAGTAACTAGAGATGGAGTCAATAACACTAGTTTTAATATGACTTATGATGGAATACCAATATTCTTCTTAGATGGAAATGAGAGAACATATATAAGTAGAAGTACATTTGATGAACTTAAATCATTTCTAGGAGTTGGAAATGATAGTGATATGTATAGTAGCATTGAAGGAGAAGGTTGTTACAGAGATGTAAATGCATATTATTATTATTATAGGTCAGTTAAATTTAGTAGAAGTGTTGAACCTGCATTAAAGCAAATAGATTTAGGAGAGACCAAAATTACAGATGAATTAGGTAATAATATATCAGTTATAGCATCAAATATTCCATATGATGAGAATGGAAATTTAAATAGTAAAAACGTTATAAAAACTGAATCATATCATATAAAATATACCAATGAAAAAGGGGTAGAAAGTCATACAAAAACAACATATGATAATTCTAAAATATTTGATTTAGAAGATACATCTAATGATCCAGAACTAGAGTCATCATCATTTAACTTACATAGAGTTGATGTAATTATAAGTTCAATAGAATCAAGTTTAATTACTACAATAGCAAACTTTAATAGCCATATGGGAGCAACATATGATTATGCTATGCCAACTCTTACAGAAGAAGAATGGGATAGAATATGTAATAACATAACAGTAATTTCATTTATGCAAGGACTTACAATAGGAAATTATAAATACTATAGTAGTTATGCTATTGTTGCAAATACTAAAGTAAAAGACTATATAAATAAAAATACAATTTATGTTCAAGAAGATAATAATGAAGATAGTAATTTAGAATATCATAATCCTAGATGTGAAGAATTTAATGAAGAATTTAATTCAAATGAGGATAAAAGAGCAATCGGATATAAAAGTTTAGACTATGATAGACAAGGAGCAGTTGTACCTTCTGCAGAAGGTAGTGGAGGACAACAATATTATTTTTATTTACAGCAAAAAACTGGAGGATATGAATGTATAGTAAGCCTTAATGGCAATAGTTATAGCACAGATGAATTACTAAGTGGAAAAAAAGTTCAGCAAACAACTCAAAAAGAGGTAAATAATGAAATAAGAAGAGCATATATAACAGCATTAGCAAGAGAAAAGGGCAGTTCATATAAAACATATGGATTTTTAAATGAAAGCCTTCAAGTAAAAACAACAGCATCTGCTGGAGAAGCAGTGTATACAGTACATTATTATTATCAAGACTATAACTATGAAACTAATACACCACTATCTACATATTCAGAATTAAATAATACATATACATCAACAGCATTAATAGGAACTAATATAGCAAGACTTAATATGAATACAACTCCTAATACAGGTTATACATGGGATAATCAGATAAGAGTATATAACCAAGACACAGAAAAATATGACTATTTAAATAATGGCAATAATACATTACAAGCTAATAAAGCTACAGACATAGGATTGTATTTTAATGTAAATTTAAATAATAAAAAAGATTTATATTATAATATAGAAACATATTTATGGAATAAAGATATAGTAAAATTTGATTTTATAAAAACAGATACAATAACTGAACAAAAATGGATAAATGCAAATAATGAACTAGATGTAAATATACCAGAAATGTATCAAGGAATAAACTTGATATATACTAATCCAGCAGGCTATGAAGGTGTAACAAAGAAAATAGCAACAGGTTCAAATATACAAGCATATTACTCAGATGAAGCAGAATTTCTAAATAGAACATATACTGTAAGATATCATTCAAATAATGGAACAGGAACTATGGAAGAAAATACCTATAGATTTTTTGAAAGAAATTCATTAAGAATGAATCGATTTAGTATGGAGGGATTTGGATTTAAAGGATGGTCTTTAAACCCTGATGATAGTGAAATAAAATATAAAGATACAGAAGTAATTGTTTATTTAGATGATACAGATATGAAAGTAGAAAATGGTGAATATTATCTAGATTTATATGCACAATGGGAAAAATCTTCATATCAAATAAGTTACCAACCAAATGGAGCAACAGAAGGAGTAATGGAAAACTCAACCCACGAATATGGTGTTAGTTCAAAATTAAGAAAAAATGAATATAGAAAAATATATAATATAAAAATAAATATAGGACCAGCTAATACAAACTTTTATACAGGAAATTTTGGAGTATGGGGCGATGCTACAACAAAACTTACATATGACCAATCTAGTAACGAATATACACTTGAATTTCCTAATAATTCAGCTAGATATACAGGAATGTATTACACAGATAATAATGCAATAATAAAAGCAGGAAAAACAGCAACAATAAGTTATGAAATTTATCCTAATAGAGATGTAACAATAGCATTAAAATATCAAAATTCTATTGTAGGACAACCTATTAATCAGAATCAACAAAATTTAACTCCTGAATTAATAAAAATTCCTGCTAATCAGTGGAGTACAGTATATTTTACATATACAAACAATAGTAACAATAATATTTATGATTATAGTATATTAGGTATTGAAGATACGAATAGTAGCTGTATATTAAAAATAAAAAATCCAAAAATAGAAATGACAAATGCACAAATGACACGTATAGATGAACAAACAATAATGGCAAAAATTGAAGGAAATTTCTTAAATTGGACATATAATAATAAAACATACCAAGATGAAGAAGAAATATTAAATTTAACAACCCAAAATAATAGTTTATTAAATATGACAGCACAATGGGATAAAATGGAATTTTATTTACCTGAATTAGTACCATCTGGATATGAATTTGTCGGATGGGTAGATAAGAATGGAAAAGAAGTTGATGAAGATAAACCAATAGATGTTACAGGAGACGATGAATTTTCAGTAAAAATGGTAGATGAGGTGCCACCAGAAGTAAAATTAAATGTAATTAGTACAACAACAAGAACAATAACGGTAAGAGCAGAAGCAAACGATATTGGTTCGGGAATGATTGATGCACCAAGATATATCTATTCTATAAAGAAATTAGGTGAACCAGATAGTTTATATAAAACATTTGAGGGAGGAGAACTGGCAGAATATACATTTAATAACTTAGATGAAGGAACATCATATAATTTAAAAGTAGAAGTAATATCTGATAGAGAGGAAAATAATGGTATAGCAACCAATATTGCAACAACAAGAAATTTAACAGGAAGTACAATAATAAAACGACAATTCTGGAATAAAAATGAAAATGATGAAGGAACAGCATATATAGAATTTGCAATAAATCCTCCACAAGAAGGAGTGTACATAGAATATAGGCTTGGAATAAATGGTACTTGGACAAAGGGAGATACTATAAATGGAGTACATCATCAGGATACAATATATACAAGATTGACAGATGGAGTAAATTATTTAAATAGTGCAAGTTTCTTAATATTAGACCAGATACAGCCAAGCTTAGATATAATAGATGTTACTGCGGTAGAAAATAGACCTAATAGTGTGGCAGTTAATGTTAATGCATATGATGGAGAAACTGGACTTGGAAAAGAACCTAAATATATATATTCAATCAAAAAGCAAAATGAACAAAATTATAGAGTAGTAACAGAAACAACAAGTAGAAGCTATAATTATACTGGATTAGAGCAAAATACTACTTATAATATAAAAGTTGGAATTAAAGATTTAGCAGGTAATTTAAAGGAAACAGTAATAACTGTTACTACAACATATACATATAAGATATTCTTCAACGGAAATGGTTCAACTAGTGGAAATATGACAGAGATGAATTGTATAAAAGATATAGCAGTTACATTAAATAAAAATGAATATCTAAGAAGTGGATATAAATGGTTATATTGGGAATATAATGGAAATACATATTTTGATATGCAACAAGTTATGAATTTATCAGAACATGGAGAAAATGTAACATTAAATGCGACTTGGAAGATTAATAGAGTATATATTGTACAAAATGGAGTTCCTCAAGTTCGTTGGGAAATAGCTCAAATATCAGGATGTAATAGTGCTAGAATTGAATGGGCATCAGGTGGTCAGTATGGATTTTCACATGTAGGACAAACTGCTGATGATGGATATGGTACAGGAAGAATAGATGTAATGGGATTAGTTACGTCTTCACCAGTTGATTTAACTGAATTTACAAAAGTAGTATTTGCTTTTTCAAGATGGGCAAGAGATGGTGGAGCAAATGGATATTATAGGACATGTGCAGGAATATATAGCAATAAAGTTGTTGGAGAAGGTGCTTATTCTTCATGGCAATCTCGACCTCCATCAATGATTGCAGGATGGTTATGTAATCAGATAGTAGCATCAACACAAACTTTACAAATTCCAGCAGGAGTAACATCAGCATATATAGGAATGGCTTCTGGAGGAGGATGGTACGGTAATGGCTCTATAGCTGTAACTGATATTTACTTAACATCTGATTAAAATAACATATAAAATTTAATAAATCCTTGACAAAATCTATAAAACACAGTATAATAGATAAGTGACTAAGAAAAAGAGATAAATATATATACTTATAAGCATAAGGAGGGATGAAAGATGGCACAACCAAAAAGAAGATGGTCAAAAGCTAGAACACATCTAAAAAGATCTACATGGAAGCTAGAAAACAAAAATTTAGTAGAATGTCCACATTGCCACAAATTAACAATGCAACATAGAATTTGCCCAAACTGTGGATACTATGATGGAACAGAAATTATAGCTAAAAAAGCAGAATAAAAATAGTAAAAGTAAATAATAAAGCTATAAAATAAGAAAGAGGTGAATACAATGAAAGAAGGAATACACCCAGAATACCAAGAAGCAACAATGACTTGTGCTTGCGGTAATGTTATGAAAACAAACTCAACAAAAAAAGAATTAAAGGTTGATGTATGCTCAAAATGTCATCCATTTTGGACAGGTAATTTAAGAAAAGAAACAACAGGTGGAAAAGCTGATAAATTTAAGAAAAAATATGGATTACAATAAGTTTAAGTTAAAGTTGCCGAAAACATAATTTCGCTCCAACTTTACTTGCTGTACAAAATAGACTCTGTAGTATACTGCTATGGAGTCTATATTTTTTAGTATAAAGGTTGGAATAAAATATGAATAATATAAAACAAGCAGATACAAAAATATGGACTGAAAAAATAAGAGAGTTAAATAAAGGAAAAGAAAAAAAGTTTCATATAATGACAATGGGATGTCAATTAAATGAAAATGATTCTGAAAAATTAGCAGGAATATTAAATGAAGCAGGATATATAAAAACAGAAAATATAGAAGATGCGGATATTATAATATTTAATACTTGTTGCGTAAGAGAAAACGCAGAAGAAAAGCTATTTGGAAAACTTGGAGAAGTAAAAAAATATAAGGAAAAAGGCGTGGTCATTGCAATAGGTGGTTGTATGATGCAAGAAAAACATATAACCAAAAAGCTAAATGAAAGCTATAAATTTGTAGATATAATATTTGGACCTCATACTTTAGAGCAATTTCCAAAGGACTTATATGAAAAACTATCTGAAAATAAAAAGATAGAAGATATATTAGATATAGACGGACAAATATTTGAGGGAGTTCCTGTTTTAAGAGAAGATAAAATAAGAGCATCAGTTTCTATTATGAATGGATGCAATAATTTCTGTACATATTGTATAGTTCCATATGTAAGAGGAAGAGAAAGAAGCAGAAATCCACAAGATATAATAAATGAAGTAGAAAGATTAGCATCAGAGGGCTACAAGGAAATAACCCTTTTAGGCCAAAATGTTAATTCTTATTTAGTAAGTCAAAAAGAAAAAGGTGAAGATGTTAACTTTAAGGTAAAAGTACAAGCAAAAGAAATGATAGTTAATTCATTTGCAACTCTTCTAATAGCACTTAATGAAGTAAATGGAATAGAAAGAATTAGATTTATTTCACCACATCCAAAAGATTTTACAGATGATGTAATATCTGCAATAAAACAATCTAAACACGTATGTAAACTAATACACTTACCACTTCAATCAGGTAGCACAAAAATATTAAAATCAATGAATAGAAAATATACAAAAGAAGAATATATTAATTTAGCAAATAAAATAAAAAAAGAAATACCAGAGATAACATTTTCTACGGATATAATAGTAGGCTTTCCAGGTGAGACTGAGGAAGATTTTGAAGATACTTTAGATGTAGTAAAAAAGATTAATTTTGAGCAAGTATTTATGTTTATATATTCAAGAAGAGTAGGAACTGTAGCAGATAAAATGGAAAATCAAATTCCAGAAGAAATAAAACATAAAAGATTCAACAAATTAAAGGAATTAGTAGAAAAGCAGATAGAAGTTCAAAATAAAACTTATGTTGGCAAAAGTGTATCTATTCTAGTAGAAGGAAAAAGTAAAAACAATAAAGACATTTTAACTGGTAGAACAGAATCTAATAAAGTAGTTAACTTTGAAGGAACAGAAGATTTAATAGGAAAAATAATTGATTTAAAAATAGTTTCACAGCATATGTGGTATTTAAAGGGATTTTATGATAAAATATAAACGAAATAAAATGGCTTAAGTATACATAAAAATATATAAAAGTAGAAAGGAGAAATGCTAGTAAAACTAGTGTGAACTAAAAAAGCTAGAAAAACTAGTATAAACTAAAAATGGCAGAAGTAGTACCACAAGAAGAAAAAGATTTAGAATATGACAAATTTTCTCCTATGATGAAACATTATCTAGAAACCAAAGAAAAGTACAAAGACTGTATTTTGCTTTATAGACTTGGAGACTTCTATGAAATGTTTTTTGAGGATGCAATAAATGTCTCAAAAGAGCTAGAATTAACTCTAACAGGAAAAAATTGTGGACAAGAAGAAAGAGCACCAATGTGTGGAGTTCCTTTTCATGCAGCAGACAGTTATATCAATAGATTAGTAGAAAAAGGATATAAGGTTGCTATTTGTGAACAATTAGAAGATCCTAAACTTGCTAAAGGAATTGTAAAAAGAGATGTAATAAAAATAGTTACTCCTGGTACTGTGCTAGACGGAAATATGCTAGAAGAAAAGAAAAATAACTTTATAATGAGCATTTATAAAGAAGGCATTTTCTTTGGAATGGCAGTTTGCGACATATCAACAGGGGACTTTTATGCAACAGAAATAAAAGAAGATAATAATTTTCAAAAATTGTTAGATGAAATATCAAGATATAATCCATCTGAAATGATTGTAAATAATATGCTTGGAGACTCTTTAGAAGAAATCAACCAAATAAAACAAAGATTTAATACATATATATCTGTAAAAGAAGATAATATATTTTTAGAAAATGTGCAAAATACATTAGGGACATTAGAAATAATTGATAGAGACGGAAAAGAATATAAAGATATAAACAAAAAAACATTATTAACATATGCAATTAGTGCTTTAATGTATTATATCGAAGACACTCAAAAGGAAAAACCAGAAAACTTAAATAAAGTAACAATATATGAATCTACAAAATATATGGCACTTGATATAAATGCCAGAAGAAATCTAGAACTAACTGAAAAATTAAGAGATAAATCAAAAAAAGGCACTCTTTTATGGGTACTTGATAAAACATCAACTTCAATGGGAGGAAGACTATTAAGAAGATGGATAAGTGACCCATTAGTAGAAGTTTCAGACATTAATAATAGGCTAGATAGTGTTGAAGAATTAAAAGACAATGATATTTTAAGAGATGATATAATAAATTCTTTAAAAAATGTATATGATATAGAAAGATTATCTGGAAAAATTTCTTATGGTTCAGCAAATGCAAGAGACTTAATATCTCTTAAAAACTCTATATCACAACTTCCAGATTTAAAAGAAATAATAAAGAATGCTAAATCTGGTTTATTATCAGAACTTTATAAAGAACTTGATACACTTGACGATATATATAATATAATAAATATTTCAATAGTAGATGATCCACCAATTACTATTAAAGAAGGTGGAATAATTAAAAAGGGCTATAATGAAGAAGTAGACCAATTAATAGATGTTACAACAAATGGAAAAAAGTATTTATTAGAAATTGAACAAAAAGAAAAAGAGCAAACAGGAATTAAAACATTAAAAATTGGATATAATAAAGTATTTGGTTACTATTTAGAAGTAAGTAAATCTTTTGTAAAAATGGTTCCACAAGACAGATTTATTAGAAAACAAACTTTAACAAACGGAGAAAGATATATTACAGAAGAACTTAAAAACCTAGAAAATCAAATTGTTGGTGCTCAAGAAAGAATAGTAAATCTAGAATATGAAATATTTTCAAATGTAAGAGAAGAGATTGAAAAAAATGTAAAAAGAATTCAATTAGCAGCAAGTATAGTATCAAAAATAGATGTACTATGCTCATTTGCACAAGTTGCAAAATCTCAAAACTATTGCAAACCTACAGTAGATAATTCTGACATAATAGATATAAAAGGAGGAAGACATCCAGTAATTGAAAAAATACTTGATACAGGTGCATTTGTTGAAAATGATTCATATTTAGATAGTAATGATAATAGACTAAATATAATAACTGGACCTAATATGGCAGGAAAATCAACTTATATGAGACAAGTCGCATTAATTACTCTAATGGCACAAATAGGAAGTTTTGTTCCTGCAAGTGAAGCACATATTGGAGTAGTAGATAAAATATTTACAAGAGTTGGAGCCTCAGACGATTTAAGTATGGGTGAAAGTACATTTATGGTGGAAATGATGGAAGTATCAACAATACTTAATAATGCAACTAGCAAAAGCTTAGTAATACTTGACGAAATAGGAAGAGGAACATCAACATATGACGGAATGTCAATAGCATGGGCAGTTGCAGAATATATATCCAAAATAAAAGCAAAAACTTTATTTGCAACTCATTATCACGAATTAATTAAACTAGAAGGTGTATTAGAAGGAACTAAAAACTATCATGTTGCAGTAAAAGAAAGAGGAGAAGATGTAATCTTCTTAAGAAAAATACTAAGTGGAGGAACAGATGAAAGCTATGGTGTGCATGTTGCAAAACTTGCTGGAGTTCCAAAAGAAGTATCAAGCAGAGCAAATGACATTTTAAAAGGCTTAGAAAGAAAAAGCATACTAAAAGATACTGGAAAAACTAAATCAGAAAGATTAGAAGAACAAGGACAACTTAGTATGTATAATTATAAACTAGCAGAAATAGCGCATGAATTAGATAAAATAAAATTAGAAGAAGTAACACCAATAGATGCACTTAATATTTTATCTAAAATAAAAGAAAAAATGAAATAACAACATTATTAGAAAGGAAAATTACTTATGAAAATAATTTATCAAGGAAAAGAAGTGGGAATGGTAAAAGACATAAAAAAAGTTATAGATATGTTTAATGATAATGTCAAATTATCACCAAAACATGTTATAGCTTGTAAATGCAATAATGAAGTAAAACCTCTTGACTATATAATAAATGAAGGCGATGAAGTTGAGATACTTGATATTACCAGCAAAGATGGAATGATGGTATATATTAGAGGTGCACTTTATATTATGGCAAAAGCATTTCATGAAGTATATCCAAAAGCACAAATAATTGTAAATTTTCAACTTTCAAATTCAATGTTTTGTGAAATAGATAATATGGAAGTTACAGATGAAGTTATAGAAAAAGTTAGAAACAAAATGCTTGAAATTGTGCAAAAAGATTTACCAATTACAAGAAAGCAAATGACAAAAGAAGAAGCAAAAGAATTTTTTGAAAAAGAAAATACACTAAGAGGAATTTTACAATTAAGTAATGAAGAAAAAAAGGAAGTAACTCTTTATTTCTGCGAAGACTATTATAACTATTTTTATGGAGTTATGCCACTTACTACAGGGTACATTGATATATTTGATTTAAAAAAATATAAAACAGGATTTTTAGTAAGATACCCATCAAGAAGTAATCCAACTGAGCTAGGAGAATTCAAAGAAAGCAAAAAATTCCTAGCAACACTAAATGAGTATAATGACATAAATAGTTTAATGAATGTAAAAACAATATATCATATAAATAATCGTATAGAAAAAGATGATGGAAGAGAACTAATACTTACATCAGAAGCCTTAATAGAAAAGAAAATAGCAGAAATTGCAGATATGATTGCCAAAAAAAAGAATATAAAAATGGTACTTATAGCAGGACCTTCTTCATCTGGAAAAACAACATTTGCAAAAAGATTAGGAATACAATTAAAAGTAAATGGCTTAAAACCAGTAACAATAGGAACAGATAACTATTTTGTTGAAAGAAAAGATACACCAAGAGATGAAAATGGTGATTATGATTTTGAAACAATAGATGCATTAGACTTAACATTGTTTAATGACCATTTAACAAGACTAATAAATGGTGAAACAGTTGAAATGCCAACTTTTGATTTTAAAGTTGGAACAAAAAGATATAATGGAAAAAACTTCTTGCACCTAGCAGAAGATGAAGTGCTAGTTATAGAAGGAATACATTGTTTAAATGATAGACTAACATCATCGATTCCTAAAGAAAATAAATTTAAAATATATATAAGCGATTTAACAGTATTAAATATAGATTATTATAATCGTATATCTACTACAGACACAAGACTTATAAGGAGAATAGTAAGGGATTATAATTATAGAAGCTATTCAGCATTAGACACGCTAGCAAGATGGCCATCTGTAAATAGCGGAGAAAATAAAAATATTTTTCCATATCAAGAAGAAGCGGATGCAATGTTTAATAGTTCACTAGTATATGAACTAGCCGTTCTTGGCAAATATGCTATACCACTTTTAAAAGAAATAGGAAAAGATAAAAAAGAATATTCAGAGGCAAAAAGATTAGTTTCATTCTTAGAATATTTTAAACCAATCAAAGATGAAAGTACAATTCCAAACAACTCACTTTTAAGAGAATTTATCGGTGGAAGTATCTTTGAGTATTAAATATAGAAAAAACTATTTTAAAAGTATGTAAAATTCTAAGTATAATAAAAAAAGAGGAAAAAATGAAACAATTTACTAAAAGAGACGAAGAATTTATTTGTGAAAACTGTGGCAATAAAGTTGAAAAATTAGGTTATACATCAAGAGACCACTGCCCTAAATGTTTATGTTCAAAACATGTGGATAAAATGCCAGGAGATAGAAGTGAAAGTTGTCATGGAATATTAAGACCAATAAAAGTTGAACTTAGCGCAAAAAAGGGATATGTAATTATTTACAAATGTGATAAATGTGGAAAAATTAGAAAAAACAAATCAGCAGAAGATGATGATACAGAACTTTTAATAAAATTAACAGCAAAAGAAATATAATAAGGAAGGAGAGCAATATGGAAAATAAAATAGAAGATGAAAAAATAAGTATAGAAGATATAAAACCAGATAAATCTCTTAGAATACTTACAGGAGATAGACCAACTGGAAAACTTCATATAGGACACTATTTTGGTTCATTAAAATCAAGAGTAGAACTTCAAGATAAATTTGAAACCTTTATTGAAGTTGCAGATGTTCAAGCCCTAACAGATAATTTTAATAATCCAGATAAAGTAAAACAAAATGTTTCGCAAATTGTAATGGACTATTTATCAGTAGGAATGGATCCAAATAAGCTAACAATTTTTTTACAATCTCAAATACCAGAGATTGCAGAGCTTACAATATTTTATTCAAATTTAGTAACAATAGCTAGACTTCAAAGAAATCCTACTGTAAAAACAGAAATTGCACAGAAAAAAGAATTATTTGGAGAAAGTGTTACATATGGATTTCTAGGATACCCTGTAAGCCAAGCCGCAGATATAACTGCATTTGATGCAAGTTATGTACCAGTTGGTGAAGACCAACTTCCATTAATTGAGCAATGTAGAGAAATAGTTAGAAAATTCAACTCAATATATGGAGAAACATTAAGAGAGCCAGTTGCAGTAATGAGTAATACAGGCAGAATAAAGGGACTAGATGGAAATGAAAAAATGGGTAAATCCTTAGGAAATGCTTTATACTTATCAGATGACTTGCAAACTATTACAGAAAAAGTAATGTCAGCCTTAACAGACCCAGCAAGAATAAAAAAAGATGATCCAGGAAATCCTAATATTTGTATGGTTTACTATTACCATAAATTATTTAGTGACGAAGATACTTGTAAAAATGTATGCGAAGAATGTAAGGCTGGAAAAAGAGGTTGTGTTGCTTGTAAAAAACAACTAATAGAAAATATAAATAAAACTTTAGCACCAATTAGAGAAAAAAGACATTATTTTGAAGAAAGACCACAAGAAGTTATGGATATATTGATGAGCGGAACATCTCATGCAAGAGAAATAGCAAAAGAAACAATGCAAAAAGTAAAAGAGGCAATGAAATTGAACTACTAGAAATGATTTGTCAAAGAAACTTTATACAGAATAATAAAAATACATCTTATAAGTAAAGATGTATTTTTTTCATTATTTTAACTATCACTTGGCTTGCTACTTAAACATTGAGTTAAATAATATCTTCCATTACTACCTTTATCCTTAGTAAGTTCACGAGTATCTAGGTCATTAAAATGCCACCATTCAGAAGCAAGAGGTGTTAATCCATAAGAAGTGAAATAATTCTGAAGTTTCTTTGAAGCAGAATTCATTGAAGAAGCAAGACGAGCTTTTTGCCAATCTGTTTTCGACTTACTACTAACAGGAGTTGTAAAAGTAGCAGCAGCCTTGCTAAGTTCATGCATTCTAGTAGGCATTTTATATTCTTCATAATCAGACACAGTAAAATAAATGTATGAACCACAATACTTAAAATCTTTTTCTTTAACTTTGCTAAGACTTACATCGAGAGCAATACCTCTTTGATGGTTAGATAATTGAACAGCAATAAACCAACTCTTATCCCATGGAGGAGCAGTAATTCCTTGCTTTACTTCTTCATTAGAATCCATAAGTTCAGTTAAAGCATCAGATACTTTCATTTGAACTTCATAAGGTCTAAACGTTTCATAAATTTTTAAACAATCATTATTAGCCAATGCTTCTTTTTGAACTTTAGCTATTTTCTTTGCCATAGGATATAAAAGAGGCATTAAATATTGCTTTTGCTCAAGTCTGTCATTATAATAATATACATTATATAGTGCCTTACCAGTTATATTATCTAAAGCATAACCAGAAGAACGGAAAATTGATTCATAACTATTAGTATCATCATATATAATAGAAGGAATTAAATCAGGTAAATTTACTAAACAATAGTTACTTTGAATATACCCATTAGTTGAATCTGAGAGTTGTACATAAAAATAATCATCAGATTCACTTATTATTTTAAAGGCTTGTCCAGGACCTACTGTCTTAACAACTACGTCAGAACCTATTTCTTTATATAAAGGTAGTGAAACAGAAGCAAAAGCAGTAGCACCATTTATTGGAAGCTCAAAATCTCCATTATATGGATTTTTATTATATTGAGTTTCTAATGATTCATTTTCACTTAAATTATTTGTTTCATCTATATCTACAACAATTTTATTATTAACATCATTTGTGATAGTATTTAAATTACTTGTTTGTCCTAAAACAATTCCATTTGAAAAATATTTTATATAAATAAAAATAGCAACCATCAATAATATTACAATTATAATAGATATAGTAGTTATAGCTTTTTTCATATTCAAATTCCTTTTACTAAAATCAAAATTATTATAACATAACTGTAATAAAAATGCAAAAATATATACTTGTATTTTAAGATAAAAGTGATTATAATAATCATATAGTTATGATAATTTGGAAGGAGCAGGTTATATGGCTAAGAAAGAAAAAAATGATGAAGAGTCGAAGAAAAAATTAGAAAAGCAAAAACAAAATAATAAGGAAGAAAAAAAGAAAAATGGTGAAAAGCCAAAGAAAAAGTTAAATAAACAAAAAGACAAAAAAGTATTAATAAAAAAATTTGCTTTTTACATATTGATTGTCATTTCTATAGTTGAAATAGTATATGCAGGATTTATTTTATTTGAACATTATAAAAGAAAATTTAAAAGTATTGATATAGAAATGGGATATGATGGAACCCTAACATTAGAAAATTTTGTTAAGGACAAAAAATATATTAATAACTCTAAACTAATATCTAATTTAGAAGGTATAGATTATATGAATGTTGGAGAATATACTGTTGTATTATCTCATGACAATAGAGAAGAAAAAGTTAATTTAAAAATAGTAGATACAACTCCTCCAAAAGTCGAATTCCAAGACATAACAAAATACATTGATTATATACCAAATGCAGAAGACTTTATTGTATCAAAAGAAGATTTATCAGAGATGACAGTAGAATTAAGTAACATACCAGAAATAAATGAGTTTAAAGAATATAATGTAAATGTTTTAGTAAAAGATTCACAGGGAAATGTAACAAGTAAAATCTGCAAACTTTCGATAAAATGGATTAAAGATGAATTTACGATGGAAAAAGGACACACCCTTACAAAAGAAGATTTATTATATGGATTAGAACAAGATGCAGATTTGATAGATAATAGCAAATTAGAAGAAATAACTAATTCAGAAATTGGTGAGTACGAAATAATTACAAATAAAAACGGAATTGAGAAAAGAACAACTATAAAAGTAACAGACTTAACTCCACCAGACCTAATTTTAAGAGACGTAAGTATTTATGATGATGAAAAGGTAAGTGGAAAAAATGCGTTTATAACTAGTGTAACTGATGCTTCAGGAGAAGTAACTACAACTATGAAAACAGAGATAAATTATTCTAAATTAGGAGCTCAAGAAATAGTTATAGAAGCAGTTGATAAATATGGAAATAAGATTGAAAAAACAGCAACACTTACTATTAGAAAAGACACAGTGGGACCTGTTATTTCAGGACTTTCTGCTATAACTGTAAATAAAGGTGCGACAATAGATTACAATAGAAATGTATCAGCTAGAGATGTAAAAGATGGACCATGTACTTTTGAGGTAAATAGTACTTCTGTAAATACTAGTGTGGCAGGTACATATTATGCTGTATATACTTCAAAAGATACTAAAGGAAATAAAACAACTTCTAAAAGAAAAGTAACTGTAAGGCATGACCAAGCAGATGTAAATGCATTAGTAAATTCGATTGCATCAAGACTAAGCAACAATGTTGAAGAAATAAGGGATTATTGCAGAAATAATATAAAGTACAGTAGTAGCTATGGAGATGGAGACGAAATCTGGTATGGATTTAATAACTGGAACGGAAATTGTTTAGTGCATGCAAAATGTTTTGAAGCATTATTAAGGGCTAAAGGTTATGAAACACAACTAATATGGGTTACTAACTATACACATTATTGGAACTTAGTAAAATTAAATGGAGTATGGAGACATATGGACTCTACTCCAGATAGAAATCATAGAAAAATTAGCATAATGACAGACAGTCAGAGATTATCAACTTTAAGTGGAAGAGATTGGGACCACTCAAATTGGCCTGCAGCAAATTAATGAAAGGAGTATATGTAAAGCCACTATGACAGAAGACAATTTAAACGGAGAAGAAAAAGTAACTGACGAAAAAGATGAAGAAACTAGTAAAGAAAAATCAAGAGCAAAGCATTATAAAAAAGAAAAAAATAATAAAAAAATTTTCACTAAAATAATAATTATATTTATAGTTATTGCTGGCATTATAGAATTAATATATGGTGGATACATGATATATGAAAAATACAAAAGAAAGTTTAAAAATATAGATATAGAAATTGGTACAGTAAAAGAAATAAAAATGGAAAATTTTTTGATAGATTCAAAATACAAAGATAACTCACATTTATTAACAAATCTAGAACAAATAAATTTTTCAGAAGTAGGAGAACATAAGGTATTACTTTCACACGACGATAGAGAAGAAGAAGTTGTTTTAAGATTAGTAGACACAACTCCTCCAAAAGTTGAATTTCAAGATTTAACAAAATATATTGATTATAATCCTAATGCAGACGATTTTATCATATCAAAAGAAGACTTATCAGAAATGAAAACAACAATTGAAAATATTCCTGCAATAAATAAGTTTGGCGAATATAATATCAATGTAATAGTAGAAGATGCATATGGAAATATAACCAACAAAATATGCAAATTGTGTATAAAATGGATAAAGGATTCTTATTCAATAGAAAGAGGACAAACTCTAAGAAAAGAAGATTTATTATATAATGTAGAAGCAGATGGAGATTTATTAGACGAAAACAGGCTAAAAGAAATTGCAAATTCTGATATAGGTGATTATGAAATAGTTACAACTAAAGATGGTATAGAAATTAAAACTATAATTAAAGTAACAGACTTAACACCACCAACTTTAGAATTAAAAAATATTACAATGTATGATGATGAAAAAATTAATGGTAAAGATAGTTTCATAGTAAATACATTTGATGCATCAGGAGAAGTTACAACAACATTAAAAAATGAAATTAATTATTCAAATATAGGTTCACAAGAAATTGTAATAGAAGCGGTAGATAAGTATGGAAATAAAACAGAAAAAACAGCAACATTAACAATAAAAAAAGATACAATAGGTCCAGTATTTTCAGGACTTTCTCAAATTACCATCGCAAGAGGAGCAGGAATAAATTTTGAAAGTGGAGTAACTGCTAAAGACGATAGAGATGGTATTTGTGGATTTGATGTAGATAAAAGCAAAGTAAATACTAATGTTGCAGGCACATATTATGCAACATATACATCAAAAGACAAAAAGGGAAATACCACAACAAAAAAGAGAAAAATAGTAGTAAATCATAATCAAGAAGACACAGAAAATAAATTCAATGAATACTACAATAATAATTTAGCAGGAAAAAGTGTACTTCAAATTGTTGAAACCATAAGAAACGGTATAGGTTATAATACTAATTGGGGAGGCGATGATCCTATATGGTATGGTTTAACTAACAGAAAAGGAAATTGTTATGTACATGCTTTATTAGTAAAAAAAGCACTAGATAAAAAGGGTATATCTAGTATAATAATTCATACTACAGATAAAACACATTATTGGAATCTAGTAAATGAAGGAGGAAAATATGCACATTATGATTCAACACCTGGAAGTCACGATATTTATGATGCAACAGATGATGAAAAATTTAATAGTGCAGGAATGAAAGGTAGAAACTGGGATAGAAATGCATATCCTAAAGCAGGATAAACGAATATAAAAGATAAACAACTATAAAAGAATAAAGCAGTATAAAAACTATAAAAGAGTAAACAAGTATAAAAGGAGAGAAATCTAATGAATGTACTAATATTAATACTAAGTGTAATAATTTATGCAAGTTTTGGACCAATAAATTTAGTATACATTTTATTTAGCAGTTTAACAAGTTTTTTTGTAGCTAAGTATACAAAAGAAAAAAATCGTAAATTAATATTTATTTTAGCAGTTGCCATAAATTTACTTATTTTAGTATTTTTCAAAATATGTTCACATTCAAAATTTATTGGAACACCAGTTGAAAATATAATTGTTCCAATTGGAATATCATATTATACATTGCAAATTATTTCTTATTTAGTAGATGTATATAAGAAAAAATATGAACCACAAAAAAGTCTTATTAAATACTTAATGTATGTAATATATATTCCATACTTAATAATAGGACCAATAAACAGATACGATGACATATCAGAAAGTTTATATGCAAAAAAACATTGGGATACAAGTAGAATATTATATGGAATATTAAGAACACTATGGGGACTATTTAAAAAATTTGTTATAGCAGGAAGAATATCAATGATAATTTCTGTAATAACAGGAAACACATCAGAATATGTTGGAGCTTATGCACTTTTTGCTATGCTACTTTATTCAATACAAATATATGCTGATTTTAGTGGCGGTATAGATATGGTAATTGGAGTATCAAAAATGTTTGGAATAGATGTAAAAGAAAACTTCAATAGTCCATATTTAGCAGAGAGTATAAAGGAATTTTGGAGAAGATGGCATATTGGACTTAGCTCATGGCTTAAAGACTATGTATATATCCCATTAGGAGGAAATAGAAAAGGAAAAATTCGAACAAAAATAAACTTGATTATAACATTTGTTGTATCAGGATTATGGCATGGAGCAAATTATATTTTATGGGGATTATTTAACGGAATTTTAGTGGCATTTTCTAAAAACAAAACTACTAAATGGAAGACTTTAAATAGAATTATAAATTATTTAATAATATCAATATTGTGGGCATTTTTCATTTGGCCAACAACGACAGAGGCTTTACAAATGATAGGATCAGTATTTACCACATTTAATTACGGAGCATTGTTTAGCAACTTATTAAATTTCAATTTAGATATAGCAAACATTGTAGTATTAATTATTTCTGTAATCTTACTTATAATAGTTGATTGCAAAAAAGATAAATTGGATGAAAAAGTAAAAAATATGCAAGTGGATACAAAAATACTTTTGATAGGAATATTAGGAATAATAATTTTAGTATTTGGAATTTATGGTATAGGATTTAACGTAAATGAATTCATATATAGCAAATTTTAAGTAAAGGAGGAAGCAAAATTGAAAAAAACAATTAAGACAATTAAGATATTATTTATAATATTAGTTTTAATTATAATATTTGTTCTTGTAAATAAATTACTTTCTCCTAAATATATGGAAAATTTAGTTGAAGGAAGTATGATTGCAGAATATTATGACGAAGAAAAAAATCATGAAGTTATATTTATTGGAGATTGTGAAGTTTATGCCAACTTTTCACCAATGGTAATGTATGAACAAGAAGGAATAAGTTCATATGTCAGAGGAACTTCTCAGCAACTTGTATGGCAATCTTATGGAATATTAAAAGAAACATTAAAATATGAAACACCAAAAGTTGTAGTATTTAATGTAAACTCTTTAAGATATAGTGAGCCAGTAAGTGAAGCATATAATAGACTTACTCTTGACAAAATGAAATGGTCTAAAGAAAAAGTAGAAATGATAAATGCATCAATGACAAAAGACGAAACATTTATATCATATGTATTTCCAATACTTCGCTATCATTCAAGATTTTCAGAACTAAATAAAGAAGATTTTGAATATATGTTTAAAGAAAAGAAAAATACATTTAATGGATTCTTAATAAATAAAAAAGTTAAGCCAGCAGGAAATTTACCAACAAAAAAAGTCTTACCAGACTATAATTTTTCAGAAAATTGCATAAAATATCTAGACAAAATGACACAAATATGTAAAGATAATAATATAAAATTAGTCTTAATTAAGGCACCAAGTTTATATCCATATTGGTATGACGAATATAATAATCAAATAATACAGTATGCAGAAAAGAACAATCTGGATTTTTATAATTTAAAAGAAGTAGCTGATTTAGTAGGTATAGACTATGAAAAAGATACTTATGATGGAGGTTTACACTTAAATCTAACAGGAGCTACAAAACTTTCTACATATTTTTCTAAAATATTAAAAGAAAATTATGACTTGAAGGACTATAGAAAAGATGAAAGTGTAAACAAAATATATCAAGAAAAATTGAAATTATATAAACAAGCCATTAAAGACTAATTAAAAATCTTGAAGGAAAGGAGTTTCGTATTAAATATACGAGATAATAAAAATGAAAAAAGGATTAATTATTGCATTAATTGTACTTGTAGTTATAGTAGGAGGAATAGAGATTGGAATAACATTAAATAAGCCAAAAAGCGTTAGTGACAATTCAAATGACGTTGCAAACAAAAATACTGAACAAGCAGAAGTATTTACTTTTAAAGATGGAGATAAACAAATGACTCCAGGAGAACTATTTTCAAAAGAAACAATTGGACTTGGAGATGAAGAATCATATTCAGAAATTGCAAGCTGTGCTTTCGAAGGATTGGACAAGACATATACTTATCCAAATTATGAAATAACCACATTTCCAGATGGTGAGCAAGATAGAATTTATACAATATATTTTTTAAATGAAGAAATGACAACACAAGAAGGTGTAAGAGTATCAGATAGTATGGAAAAAATGGTACAAACATATGGAGAAGATTACAAAGTACAAGGAAATCAATACACATACACCAAAGGCAAAACAAACTTAGAATTTATAGTTGAGAACGAAACAATAACAAGTATACAATACTCATATGTAACAGAATAGTGAATCAAAGGAAGGATATAATAAATGTTTACAGATTACGTAAAAATATATGTAACTAGCGGAAAAGGTGGAAATGGTGCAATATCATTTAGAAGAGAAAAATATGTTGCAGCCGGTGGCCCTGATGGCGGAGACGGTGGAAAAGGCGGAGACGTATATTTTAAAGTTGATAAAAATGCAAATACACTAATTGAATTTAGATACAAGAAAAAATTTAAAGCCGAAAATGGACAAAACGGAGAATCAGCTAGAAAATATGGAAAAAGCGGTGAAAATCTTTACATTCCAGTTCCAATAGGAACTGTTATTAAAGATGCCAATACCAATCAAATTTTAGCAGACTTATCAGAACCAGAACAAGAAGCATTAATTCTAAAAGGCGGTAGAGGAGGATTAGGAAATTCACACTTTGCAACATCAACTAGACAAGCACCAAGATTTGCACAAGATGGAGAACCGGGAGAAGAAAAAGAACTTATATTAGAGCTTAAATTATTAGCAGATGTAGGACTTTTAGGATTTCCAAACGTAGGAAAATCAACCTTTTTATCTAAAGTTACCTCAGCAAATCCTAAAATAGCAAATTACCATTTTACCACAATTGAACCTAATTTAGGAGTTGTAACATCTAAATATGGAGATAGTTTTGTAATTGCAGATATACCGGGTATAATTGAAGGGGCAAGTGAAGGAACAGGTTTAGGAATAGAATTTCTTCGCCACATAGAAAGAACAAGACTGCTTTTGCACTTTATAGATGTTTCAGGACAAGAAGGAAGAAATCCGATAGAAGATTATAAAATAATAAATGAAGAATTAAAAAAATATAGTGAAAAATTAGCAAAAAGAACTCAAATAATAGTTGCAAATAAAGTGGATATGCTTACAGATGAAAGCAATTTTAAAGAATTAGAAAAATTGGCAAATAAAAATAATCAAAAAATATTTAAAATTTCTAACTACACAGGAGAAGGCATTGACAACCTTATGGAATATGTATCAAAAACTTTAAAAACACTTCCTAAGGAAAATTTAATTGAAATTAGTGATGCTTCTAACACTAAAGTTTATACATTACAAGACGAAAATGAATTTAATATTACAAAGGAAAAAGATAAATATGTGGTAACAGGTGAAGCAGTCGAAAAAATAATTAGAAGAGTTAATATCACAGACAATGAATCATTATTCTACTTACACAAAAAGTTAAGTGAAATTGGTTTAAATGATAAACTAAGAAAAATGGGAATAAAAGAAGGAGATACTGTAAAAATAGGCTCATATGAAATGGAATGGGAAGACTAAATAAATATTTATTTAGATAATAATCAAAAAGCGACAAAATTTTTATGAATTTTGTCGTTTTTTATTTACATTTTAGTACAGTTGTATTAAAATGTACAATAGAAAAATAATAAGGAAGTGAAAAAATGCGTCTAATTACTCATAAAAGCAAAGTAAGAAAGAAAAAAATGCAAGTTAAAGATAACATAAAACAGGCAACAATCGAACTACTTGCCGAAAAAGGCTATGCATCAGTCTCAACTAGAGACATTGCAAAAAGAGCAGACACAGCAGTTGGACAACTAACTTATTATTATAAAACAAAAGACGCACTTATACTAGAAGTAATAGACGAGATAATAGAAGGTTTTATTTCTGAATTAGAAGAAATATCAAATACTTCAAATAATAGAGTAGAATCGATGAGAGAATACTTAAATAAAATGATTGAAAAGGAAAATAAAACTTCAAGAATAATCATTGACTTAATATCACAGTCACTTTATAGTAACATTCTAAGTATAAAGTCAAAAAATATGATTGATAGAATTATTAATATATTTGCAAAAATCTTGATAGAAGAAAATGAAAACATAGTCAATCCAATTAATGAAGCAGAAAATTATGTAAATTATTTTCTAGGAGCAATAATTAGAAAAAATATTAGCAATAATGCATTAGAAAAAGAAAATTATGCATTTAATTTGGTAAAGGGTAATAAAATTAAACAAAAAAGCTTATCCGCAAAGGTAGCATATAATTAAAAGTAGAAAGCTAAGAATATGAAGGAAAAAGTAATTTATTATGAAGATGAACTAAATGACGATTTTGTAGAAGGAAAAATTGATACAGTAAAAATTGATGGAAATTATAAATATATTCACAAAAATCCAATTTGGAATATATCTGCATTTATTGTTTATAGAATAATGCTATTATTTCCAGCTTATCTTTATTCCAAAATCAAATTTAGTATGAAAGTAGTAAATAAAGAAAAGTTAAAAGAAGTTAAAGATAAAGGATATTTCATATATATTAATCATACACAAGAAATATTAGATACACTTCTTCCAACACTTTTTTGCTTTCCAAAAAAAGCATATATTATAGCACATCCAAACAATGTATCAATAAAAGGTATGAAAACTTTAAACAAAATGCTTGGAGCCTTACCTATACCAGGAGATATAGAAAGTAGCAAAAATTTCTTAGATGCAATACAACACTATATAAACAAAAAAAACGTTATTGCAGTATATCCAGAAGCACATGTGTGGCCATATTACACTAAAATAAGAGACTACAAAGAAGTATCTTTTAGATATCCAGTTAAATTAAATGCTCCAGTATACTCAGCAACAATTACATATAAAAAGAATAAAAGGAATAAACCAAAAATTGTAGCATACATAGATGGTCCATTTTATCCAAATGAAGAAATAAAAGTAAAAGAAGCAGAAAAACTTTTAAGAGACACTATTTACAATAAGATGATTGAAAGAAGCAAGGAAAATAATATAGAATTCATCAAATATATAAGAAAATAGAGGGATAATTAATGATTAATTTAATGTTCTGCGGAAATAATAAAGTTTTTGACGGAATGATAATAAGCCTTTTATCCATTGCAAAACATACAAATGAAGCACTTAATGTATTCATACTAACAATGGATTTAAGAGATATAAACAAAGAATATTTACCAGTAACACAAGACCAAATAGATATACTAGAAAAGATTGTAAAAAGTAAAAATGAAGAAAGCAAAGTTACACTTATTGATACAACAGAGTTAATAAAAAACGAAATAATAAACTCTGCAAATATCAAAACTCACTATACACCATACATTTTTATAAGACTTTTTAGTGATAAAGTAAAAGAACTTCCAAATAAAATATTATACTTAGATTGTGATATAGTTTGTTATAGAGACATAAAAGAAATATTTGAAAATGATATGGAAGGCTATGAAATAGGAGTTGCAACAGACTATATTGGAAGAAAAGTAATTAACAAAAAGTATATCAACTCAGGTGTGGTACTAATGAATCTTGAAGAAATTAGGAAAAATGGTAGCTTTGAAAAAGCTAGGAAAATTGCTAAAACCAGAATAATGGCTATGCCAGACCAAACAGCTTTATACAGAGCATGTAAGGAAAAATTATATTTACCAGATAAATGCAATGAACAAAAAAGTCGAAAAGAAGATACAATAATAAGACATTTTAGTATGACAATAAAGCTATTACCATTTTTCAGACTAGTAAATATAAAACCATGGCATATAGATAGAGTACATAATGAATATAAAATATTTGATTATGAAGATATTTTAGAAGAATATTTGAAAATAAAAGAAGAATCAAAAAAGGAAACTGTAAAAATATAAATTGAAAATAATAGGGTTAAAAATATGAAAAATTATAAAAGTAAATTAATAAAAGAAATAGTAGGATTTGTACAAAAGGGTAAAGATATGATGCCAAAGATGGAGGGGATTATGAAAAAAATAAAAACGGAGATACCAATATTCTTTTCGACAGACGATAATTATATACCATGCTTGTCAGTTGCAATACACTCACTTAAAGCAAATGCAAGTAGTGAAAATAATTATAGAATAATAATTTTGCATACAGGAATGAGTTTAAGAGGAAAAGCAGAAGTAAAAAAATTAGAAGACGATAACGTAAAAATAAGTTTTCAAAATATAAGTCATATAACTACAAAACTTACTAAGGATTTAGCATTAAGGCTAAGAGACTATTACTCTGAAACAATCTACTATAGAATGTTTATACCATCAATGTTTCCTGAATATGAAAAAGCAATATATTTAGATGCAGACGTTGTTTTACAAGACGATGTAGCTAAATTATATGATTTAGACTTAGGAAATAATTTAATAGCAGGAGTAACTGACCAAGTAATAAACTCTGTTCCAGAGTTTAGAGTTTATTCAAAAGAAGGTCTTGGAATTGAACCTAAAAAATACTTTAACTCTGGTGTATTAGTTATGAATTTAAGGGAAATGAGAAAAGCTAAAATAGAAGAAAAATTCTTATATAGACTTTTAAATTATAACTTAGATACAGCAGCTCCTGACCAAGACTACTTAAACACACTTTGTAAAGATAGGGTACTTTATTTACCAGAAACATGGAATAAAATGCCTGATTATGGTGAAAAAGTTGATGTAAATGAAATTCATTTAATACATTATAATATGTATAGAAAACCTTGGCATTATGAGGATGTTCCATATGCAGAAAGCTTTTGGAAATATGCTAAGGAAACTAAATATTATGATGAATTAAAGGAAACTTTAGCAAACTATTCTGAAGAATCTAAAAAAGAAGACCTAAAAGCAGGAGATAAACTAGTTGAATACACAAAACAAATAGTAAAACAAGAATTTAAATTTGCAGACATTGAAGATGATGATTTAGATTATGAAGAAGATAGTAATGTAAGTGATATGCAAACAACTGACGAAACAGTTTAAGTGGGATGTATAAAAGGAGTAAAAGGTGGAAAAAAGTAAGGATAGATTAGCTGTAATTGAAAATATTAAAAAGAATATAAGCGAAAATAAGCTTAACTCTAAAGTTGAAATTGGAGATCCAGAAATTACAGAAGATTTTTTCAAAAAGCGTGTACAAAATTATGATATTTTTAAAAGAAATCCAATAAACAAAATTAAAAATATTATAACTAGAAAAATTGTAGATAATTATGTAGAAATGTTTAATAGTGATACAGAAATAGTCGGACTAGAAAATCTTGAAAAAGTAGACACAGGAGCAATTATAACATCTAATCATTTTAGCCCACAAGATAGTACACCAATTACTTATGCAATAAAAAAAATAAATAAGTATAATAAATTAAACATTGTAATTACTGAAACAAACTTAGCAATGGAAGGACATCTAGGTTTTATAATGAACAACTTTAATATGATTCCATTAAGTATAAATAAAGAATACACAGAAAAAAAATTCATGCCAGCAATACAAAAATTATTAAAAAGAAAACATTTAATTTTAATTTATCCGGAGCAAGAAATGTGGTTTAATTACAGAAAAGTAAGAAACTTAAAACCGGGAGCATATCACATAGCTGCTAAATATAAAGTTCCAATAATTCCTTGCTTTATAGAAATGCAGGAAAAAGATGGACAATATGAAGATAATGGATTTAATAAATTAAAATATACATTACATATAATGCCTCCAATATTTCCGGACGAACATAAATCTTTAAAAGAAAATAAAGATTTTATGAGACAAAAAGATTATGAACTAAAAAAAGATGCTTATGAAAAAGCTTATGGAAAAGAACTTACATATGATTTCACAGATGAAGATATTGCGGGATTTGTAGAAAAGGAAAAAGTTAAAGTATAAGTTTTTATAAATTAAACAATAAAAAAATATTGTAAATTCGGCAGTGGCGCGTAGCGACCAAGCGAAGCGCGAATTAAGCTGTTGTCGAAAACTTGTTTTCGCAACAACAGCTATATGCGTTAGCTGGAACGAGCAATTGTAAAATTGCGAAGTGACAACAAGCCACAGAGAATTACAATATTTTTTATTGTTAAGAATAAAAAGTTTCCCAAACAAAAATTTTTCAAACTTTTGTTTGACAAACTTTTATTTTTATGTTATATTGTTATTGGAAAATTTTAAGAGATGGCAAAGGAGGAAATATTAATGAATAAATCAAGAAGAGATGAAAATGGATTAAACAAGAGGGAAAGGGCAATATTAAAATACATTGAAAAGGAGATTATACTTAAAGGATATGCCCCATCAGTTAGAGAAATATGTAAAGTTGTAGGACTTAATTCTACTGCAACAGTGCAAGGATATTTAAAAACACTTGAAGAAAGAGGATTTATTAAAAAAGAAAGTAAAAAAGGAAGAACTCTAAGACTTCTTAAAAATGCTAAAGGTGCTGAAGTAATTACAGACAGAGATGGAATAGCATCTACAAAACAATTCTATTCTAATAAAGAAATGATTAATGTACCAGTTATCGGAAAAATAACAGCTGGCCAACCAATCCTAGCAATAGAAAATATAACAGATACATTTCCTATTCCACTAGACTTTGTTGGTAATTCAGAATGCTTTATGCTTACAGTTAGAGGCGAAAGCATGATTGAAGCAGGTATTTTTGATGGAGACTATATTTTAGTAAAAAGACAAAATACTGCAGAAAACGGAACAATTGTAGTAGCACTTATTGATGATGAAGCAACAGTAAAAACATTTTACAAAGAAAAAGACCATATTAGATTACAACCAGAAAACAGTACAATGGATCCTATCATAGTACCTGACTGTAAAATACTTGGAAAAGTTGGTGGAGTATTTAGAAAAATATAATATTTACTTAAGATAGAAAATTTAGAGAAAATAATTGCAAGAGTAATTATTATAAAAAAGGATGTATTAAAATGAAAAGAATGAAAACATTTTTTATGTATTTTTTAGCATTTGTTATATTGTATGTAGTAGTAGACTTAGGTTCATATTTAACACTTAAATCTACATATATAGCAAGAAACTATGAGGTTAATTTAGAGAGTCCTAAAGTCACAGTAAATGAATTCAAATCTACTATATTAAATGGATATATTAATGGAACAATTACAAACGATACAGATGAAGTAATAACAGGCAAAGCACTTAAATTTGATTATTATAGCAAAAATAATGTTTTAATGGGAACCAAATATTCAAAAATTGATAATTTTTTAATTGGAGAGACCAAAGATTTTGAATCAAAATTTAACTTTGATAATGTTGAAAATGTA
The DNA here is from genome assembly GCA_947624735.1 of uncultured Clostridia bacterium. GTDB lineage: Bacteria > Bacillota > Clostridia > TANB77 > CAG-508 > CAG-793. The sequence goes on from CANQLM010000002.1 coordinate 31,010, forward strand.
AAGGTATCTTTAGTAGATAGTCTTGAATTACAGGATGTAGATGATTTAGATTTTGCATTAGATGATTTTTCAAAAGATCCAATTAATTGGTTCGTTCTTCTTGGAGCATTAATAGTAGTTTTTGGATAATATTTTGAAGTAAATATAAAAAAGTTAAATAATATTATGTATTATTTAACTTTTTAAATTATTTTAAATTCAAAATTTTATATGCATTACAAAGATTACATCCATGACAAAATTCTACTTTATCACCAAAAATTAATTCAATTGTTTTAATAAAATTATCTTTAGGGCTAACTAAATGCAAATAAATCTTATTTGGTATTAATCCAACTAAAGTATTTAAAACATAGTCATTATTACTAAAAGTAATATCAGAGAGATATTTTGAGTCAAATTCATCAAGAGCAATAATATTACCATCTTGAGATAAAAGTATAGCTTCATTATTTACATATATTAAATTAATTGATTCAAAACTGGGAACTTTTGAATCTACATATCCCTTTAATAAATTTACAAATTCAATATATTCTTTGTCCAATATAAATTGATTTACAGCTTCTTGTAAAAGTTCTCTTAAATATGCAACATAGTCTCTTAATACAAAATTAACAAATCCTTCTAAAACAACCACTTTATGATTTTTTATATAACTTCTTAATGGACTATAAACTAAAGCAAACTTTTGTTGTTTCTCAAAATCAGAAATTTTTTGAATTAATAATTTATATTCATCAAAAATAATATCTTTATCATTTTTATCAAAATAAAAATAATCAAAATGTATTAATCTTTTGGCCTTTATAGGCTCATAAAAAAGAATAATAGCATTTGCTAATATATTACTTAGAAAATCAAAAAAAGAATCTTCATTTTCGCCGAGATAATGAATAATTAAATTTTCATATACTTTAAAAGAATGTTTTGAATACTTTATATTATCAAAATTTGATTTATTAATTTCACTAATTAAATAATCTTGTATTTTTAAGTTATTTTCTTTAATGCAAACCGAGTTCATAAATCCTCCATACTTTTATGGTACCCATAATTGCTTTATTCATACGCATTAGTATTTACCTGTTATACATATATTATTCATTAAAAAGAATTCTGCTATTGATTTTATAAATTAAATAAGATATAATTTATTTGTAAAAAAATGCTTGAAAATTAAGCTACATAAAACAATAAATTTATTACCTAAAATAATAAATTTTCAATAATATAAAAACACTGGAGGAATTTTAAATGCCTAGAACAAAAGGAGCAAAATCGCTTAAAGAACAAAAAAGAAAAGAAAAAGAATTACAAAGAAAATTAAATACAACAGTAATGATAATTATTGTTGTAAGTATTGTACTTGCAATTTTAATTTATTCTAAATCTGGATATTTAGGTAAAACTTTAAGCCCAGCTCTTGGAGGAGTTTTTGGATATATAAAATATTTAATACCAGTAGGATTATTGTGTATGGGATTATATATTGCACATGAAAGAGATACGAAATATTATTCAACAAAACTTATTATGTTTTTGGTGTTATTAGTGCTTGTTGATGTTGTACTTTCTTGTTATCAAGCATCAACAGGAAATATAGATATTAATGATTCACTAGAAAGTGCTTTATCTCGTTCATACGATTTAGGAAAAACAGATATAGGTGGAGGAGTAGTAGGAACAATTTTAGCTTATCCATTAATTAAATTTATCGGAACTCCTGCAGCTATAATAGCATCTATAGGTATAGCATTAATATTAATTGTATTTATTTTTAGCTTACATCCAGCAGACACAATTTCTAAATGTATGGACAAGTTCTTAAATAAAAAAGAAGAAGAACAAGATGAAGAAAATGAAAAAGTAGTTGAAGAACAAAATGTTAAAGAAAGTTGGCTTGAAAGAAGACATAGAGAAAAATTAGAAAAGGAACAAGCTAAATCTAATGAACCTCTTGAAGAACAAATAACAATTAATCTAAAAGAAACTAAAAAATATGACCATACTAATGATGGACTAGATGTTCCAAATTTTAAATCAGGAAAATTAGCAAATAAACCTTCAGCAAGTGAAAATGTAACTTCAAAACAAGGAGATGGACAGGGATTATTCTCTAGTCAAGAAGTAGAAAAAGAAGCTAGAACTAAAGAGGTACTTCAATTAGAACATACTCTTAGAGTAGAAGACGAAAAATATGAATTTCCACCAATAGAGCTTTTAGCACAGGGCAAAGGAAATGATGAAGCAGGCAGTAGAAAACAATTATTAGCAACTGCAGAAAAATTAAGAAGAACTTTATACAGTTTTGGAGTATCTGCAAAAGTAGAAAATGTATCAGTAGGTCCAGCAATTACAAGATATGAATTAGCTCCAGCAGAAGGCGTAAGAGTAAGCAAAATAGCAAACTTAGCAGATGATATTGCCTTAAGTCTAGAAGCAGAAACAATTAGAATAGAAGCACCAATTCCAGGGAAACATACTGTTGGAATAGAAGTCCCAAATAAGGCAAAAGAAGTTGTTGCATTAAGAGATATAATTGAATCAGATAAATTTACAGAACAAAAATCTAAAGTATCATTTGCACTTGGAAAAGATGTAGCAGGAGATGCAGTAGTTACAGATATTGCAAAAATGCCTCACTTACTTATTGCAGGAAGCACAGGATCTGGAAAATCAGTATGTATAAATACTTTAATTACAAGTATAATTTATAAAGCAAAACCAAGTGAAGTAAAACTTCTTATGGTTGATCCAAAAGTCGTTGAACTTTCTGTATATAATGGAATACCGCATCTACTTATTCCAGTTGTAACAGATCCTAAAAAAGCAGCAGGAGCATTAGCTTGGGCAGTTCAGGAAATGGTAAATAGATATAGTTTATTCGCACAAAAAAATGTTAGAGATGTTAAAGGATATAATGAAGCAGCAGGAAAAAATGGAGAACCAAAACTTCCTCAAATAGTTATAATAATTGATGAGCTTGCAGACCTTATGATGGTTGCAGCAAAAGAAGTTGAAGATGCAATTTGTAGATTGGCACAGATGGCCAGAGCAGCAGGAATGCACTTAGTAATTGCAACTCAAAGACCATCAGTTGATGTAATCACAGGAATAATAAAAGCTAATATCCCATCAAGAATAGCATTTGCAGTATCTTCACAAGTAGATTCTAGAACAATTTTAGACGGAGCAGGTGCAGAAAAATTACTTGGAAAAGGTGATATGCTATTTTTCCCAACAGGAGCAACTAAACCAACTAGAATTCAAGGAGCATTTATATCAGATAAAGAAGTAGAAAATATAGTTAAATTTATACAAAGAGATGGTGAAGGTCAATACGATGAAAGAATAATAGAATCTATTGAAAGAGCTGATGAACCAGAAAAAGTTACTAAGAGTGATGAAGAAGATGAAGGAGTAGATGAACTTTTAGATGAAGCAATAGAAATGTGCATAGAAACAGGACAAGCATCAACATCATTTATCCAAAGAAGGTTTAAGGTTGGATATGCAAGAGCTGGAAGAATAATTGACCAAATGGAAGAAAGAGGTATTATTTCAGGATACCAAGGAAGTAAACCAAGAGAAGTACTTATGTCTAAAGAAAGATGGCAAGAGTTAAAAATGGCACCAACACAAGCAGTAGATATGCAGGGATCAAATGCTGAAGATAATAGTGTAGAAGAAAATGAGTAAAAGGGAGTAGATTAATTTGAAAAGCAAAATTTTAGCAAGAGATTATAAAGATGAATTAGCTAATATTGCAGAACAAAAAAGATTTTCGCAAACTGCTGGAAACCTACTACTTAGTATGCTTTATAAAACTGAGGACAGTTTTAACAATTATGAAAAAGTAAAAAGAGATGTTCCGGCAAGAGAAGATTTTTTACGAGAGATAGTCGAAAATGTTAAAGAATATGTAGAAAATATAAAAATAGCAGAACCAAACTCAGAAATAGCAAAAACACTTAATAAAAATAAATGCAACATTATCTCAAATGGAAATAAAAAAGCAAAAACAGTAATAGCTTTTCCAAATGAGAAAAATCTACTATATGCGATATCCAAAGCTAGTATTACTCCAATTGACGAAAGACTAACAACTACTGAAAAAGCAATTCTTACAGTAATTTCTATAGGAAAATGTATCTCTATTTCAGAGGTAATAAGAGATTTTAATGGTTGGTCTTGGTCAATACTACCAAAAGAAATTGAGAGCACAGAATGTAATATAATATATGAGCTACTTGTGTACTTATATGGATATAAATTTATAAACAATATTAATAGTAACAATTTAAAAACTTTAAAAGCTAATATGCCAGAAAAATTATGGAGTGAACTTGAAAAAGTAGCAACTCAATTCTACTTATCTTATGATAAAGCTGAAAATGAGCAAGTCTTAAAAATGCTTGCAACCTATAAAACAAAATTAAATAAAATGAAAGACCAAAAAGCATTTATAGAAGAAACAACAGAAGAAAAGAAAGAAAAATTAATTGAAATTAGAAAAATAGATGAAATAATAAGCAATCCAGCAGAGTTAAAAAGACAATATTTAGCTTATAATAGCAAACTTCCTAAAGAGAAAAAAGTTTTTAGCGTAAGCAGATATGAAGAACTTTTACAAAAAAGAAGACAAGATGCTGTAGACCAAATAGCTTTGTTTAACAGAATGCAAAATCCTACAGAATTTATTAATTATAGAGATGAATTAAAATTAAAAGTAAAATTTTTCGAAACGAAAACAGACATAAGCAAATTTCAAAAAGAATTTTTGAAATGCTTTGAAAAGAAAATAGAAGCAACCAATGATAAAAAAGGAATACTTGATATAATTTATGAAATAAGATATTTAAACTTTATTCCTAATTGCAAAATGAAATTAACTGACCTTCAAAGAATGGTAATTCCTAAAGCAATTAATGCACGAGTAATAAACCCAATATCAAACAATGATGACTTAGATTATAGAATTCTAAAAGGAATTTTTGATACAGGAGTTGTGTCACTAGAAGGACTTTATATTAAATTAAGTGCATTAAATTCAGGAATAAATGTTATAATATATGATGGAGACAATGTTGAGCAAAAATATGAGGTATCTTTGCCAGAAGGAAGTAATATACAAATAAGAAAAGCAAAGAAAACCAAGATATTTGAATAAGAAAGGAAAAATTAACTAATGAAAATAACTTTTTTAGGAGCTACAAAAGGAGTTACAGGCTCAAACTTTTTAGTAGAAGGAGCAGGAAAAAGATTTTTAGTAGACTGTGGACTTTACCAAGGAAGAATGGAAGAGGAATTATTAAATGACAGACCATTTGATTTTGACGTAAATTCTATAGATTTCATGCTTCTTACACATGCACATATAGACCACTCAGGAAGAATACCAAAATTATATAAAGATGGATATAGAAATCCAGTATATGCTACAAAGGCAACAGTAGACTTATGTGAAATAATGCTTCCAGATAGTCGGACATATACAAGAAACAGAAAACGAAATAAAAAATAAAAAACGCAAAAGAGCAGGACAAAAAATATTACTTGAACCACTTTACACTGCAAAAGATGCCATAGATTGTATGGAAATATTTAAAGGTGTAAAATATGATGAAATCGTAGAAATAACTAAGGATATACAGGTAAGATTTAATGATGCAGGTCATATGCTTGGTTCTAGCATTATTGAGGTATGGATTACTGAGAATAAAGAGCAGAAAAAAATTGTATTTTCAGGAGACCTTGGAAATAATGACATACCACTTTTAGCAAGTCCAACTATGATAGATAGTGCGGATTTCCTAGTAATGGAATCTACTTATGGAAGTAGACTTCATTTGAGGAATGATGATAAAGCTGAAATGTTCTTAAATATTGTATCAGAAACAATTGACAATGGTGGAACAGTTGTAATACCATCTTTTGCAGTAGGAAGAACACAAGAAATCTTATATGAATTAAATAAAATAAAAGACCAACATAAAAATGATGAAGAATTCCAAAAGAAATATCAAACTTTAATGAGTATACCGGTTTATGTTGATAGTCCTTTAGCAGTATCAGCAACAGAAGTTTTTAGAAAAAATATGGACCTTTTTGATGATGAAATAAAAGAATTTATCTCAAGAGGCGATAATCCACTTGAATTTCCAGGACTTCATTTTACTAAATCAGTAGATGAATCAAAGGCATTAAATGAATCAAATGAACCATGTATTATAATTTCAGCAAGTGGAATGTGTGATGTTGGAAGAATAAAACATCATTTAAAACATAATATATGGAATCCATTAAGTACAATTCTTTTTGTTGGATATCAAGCACCAGGAACACTTGGTAGAAGAATAATTGATAAAGAACCAAAAGTTAAAATATTAGGAGAAGAATTTGCCGTAAAAGCAAGGATTGAATATATAGAAGGATATTCTGGACATGCAGACCAAGAAGGATTACTTTCTTTTGTAGCATCATTTAGAGAAAGAATGCCAAAACATATATTTTTAGTTCATGGAGAACCAGAATCTCAAGAAGTATTAAAAGGCAAAATTGTTGAAGAAACTGGCATAGATGTATCAATTCCAAGTTATGGAGAAGAATACGTATTAGATGATACATTAGAAATGACACAAAAATATGTAAATCCTATCAAAAAACAATTTGATAGATTAGAGTTAATAGATAAGATGCAATCTTTAGAAGACGAACTAGAAGATATGAAACATGCATTAAAAGAAAATGTAAGACTACAATCTAGTTCAGACGAAGATTTAGCAAAACTAAATAATAGAGTAACAGACTTAAGAAAACAAATAGTAGAAATAATGAATAAAGGGGAAAACTAATGAAAAAGAAATATTATAATGATGCATTTATTGGAAATAAAAATATAATAGCAAGTTTTAGTAAATATGGAGAATTACTTAGACTTTATTATCCACTACCAGATTACAGGCAGTATTCAAGCTTCTTCCATATAGGTATAAAAGTAAACGATTCAAATATTATTTATTTGCATAATGATATAAATAATAAATATAAACAATATTATAATGAAAAATCTAATGTTTTAAATACTGAAATAGAAAACACATACTTTAATTTAAAAGTAAAACAAACAGACTGTGTAATGATTAATCAAGATGTTGTATTGAAAAAATATGTTTTTAAAAACGAAAATTCAATAGACTTAAGTATAAAATTTTTAGCACATTCTAGTGTTTTATCTTCATATAACAATATGGCAGGAGGAATGATTGAAAACGATGCATTAATCCAATATAGCCATAGTTTTACTTGTGCAATCTTTTCAGATGAAAAATTATATAGCCACCAAATTAACAATGTTGAAAGAAATATTGTGTCAGGTGAAATATATGATAAAGACTATATAGGAATGTCTGAAAACTCAGCAATAAGCTATGATTTAGGAACTTTAAAACCTGGAGAAAAAAGAGAATTTACACTTATAATGTATCTAAAATATGATGAAGTTAAAATTGCAGAAGTATCAGAAAAAATTACTAAACTAAGAAAAATAAATGTAGATAAAGAAATAGATAAAGTAGACAAATATTGGGCGAAATTTTTAGATGAACATGACACTTTAAAATTAAAAAAAGACGGCACAGAACTTGGTAACAAATTAGTAGAAATTTATCAAAGAACGATTTTATTTATGCCTTTATTAGTCAATGAAAAAACAGGAGCAATTACAGCATCATTGGAGGTTGACGAGGAAAGAGATAAATGTGGTAAATATGCGTACTGTTGGCCAAGAGATGGAATAATGATATTAAATAAATTAGACCATTTAGGATTTGATGATTTAACAGAAAAATTTTATAGTGTATTCTTAAAAAATACACAATGCAAAAATGGAATGTGGGAGCAAAGATTTTATTCAGATGGAAGACTTGCACCATGCTGGGGTTATCAAGTAGATGAAACAGCAATAGTTGTTTGGGAAGCTTATGAACATTATAAATTAATGGAAAAACGCACAGGAAAGAAAAACAAGAAATTTCTAAAAGATAACTTAAAAATGTTAGAACTAGCAACTAGATTTTTAGAAAGATACATAAATAATATTTTAGGAAAAGAAGAAAAAGAAGACTTAGTTAGAATTGAACTAGAAAAGAAATATAATTATAAAGAAAGAGATGAAATTTACAAACACCCAAGTTATGATATATGGGAAGAAAACGAAGGAATACATTTATACTCTTTATCAAGTATATTTGGAGCATTTTCTGCAATGATAAAAATATATGATGAATTATCAGATCTTTATACAAATAACAGATTAAAACAAGATGACATCATATTAAATAAAGCAAGATATGAAAGCTATTTAAGAGAAATCAAAGAATATATATTAGAACATTTAGTTGATAAAGAAAGAAAAGTATTATTAAGAAATACTACTGATAGATTAGCTGATATAAGTGTATTAGGTTCAGTTATTCCATTTGAAGTATTTAAGCCAGAAGAAAAGTTAGTAAAAAATACAGTAGAGCAAATTAATATGACAATAAGAACATATTTAGGTGGATACTTAAGATATCAAGACGATAGCTACATAGGAGGAAATAATCCTTGGATAATTGCAACTGCTTGGATGGGAATGTACTACAAAAAAATTGGAGATAAAAAGCAAGCAAATGAATGTTTAAGATTTATTATAAATAGTGCAACTCCATTAGGACTTTTACCAGAACAAGCAAATAGTGATTTAAATCAAACTTGGGTAATAGGACTTGGTTGGTCACATGCAATGTTTATAGGAATGTTAATTGATTAATAGAATATGAAAGGACTATCATATGGCTAAGACAAAAACTATATTTGTGTGTAGTAGTTGTGGATATGAATCTCAAAAATGGCTAGGAAAATGTCCTGCTTGTAACGAATGGAATACATTTTATGAAGAAAAAATGCAGCTTACAACAGGAAATGGTGCAAATGTAAAACTAAAAGAAACTGCCAAACCACTTGCACTAAATAGTGTTGAAGGAAAAGAAGCAATAAGAACCAAAACAGGAGTAGAAGAACTTGATAGAGT
>CANQLM010000003.1 GCA_947624735.1 uncultured Clostridia bacterium
TAGTAGTAATCGCAACTGGAAAATTAGAAAAGAAACTAACTGTTAAAGCAAAGAGATTTACTAAATCTGCTAAGAAACAAATCGAATCTTTAGGCGGAAAAGCAGAGGTGATATAAGTTGTTTAATACTTTAAAAAACGCTTTAAAAACACCTGAAATAAGGAAAAAAATATTATGGACAGTATTACTTTTAGTAATATTTAGATTAGGTTGCTATATTACAATACCAATGGTTGATATAGTAAAATTGCAATCTACAATGAATTCTTATACAAATAGTGTAACAGGATTAATAAATATGATATCTGGAGGTGCTTTCTCTAGACTTTCAATATTTGCTATGTCAATTACACCTTATATTTCAGCTTCAATAGTTATTCAACTTCTAGGAATGGTTATACCTGCACTAGAAAGACTAACAAAAGAAGGTGGAGAAGAAGGAAGAAAGAAAATTGATAGATACACAAAATTAGTATCATTATTATTAGCACTAATTGAAGGATTAGGAATATATCTATCATACAAAAACTCTGGAATATTTGTTGAAGACAGTGCACTTACTGGATTTGTAGTTGTACTTTCATTAATTGCAGGTACATCACTTCTAATCTGGATTGGAGATAAAATATCTAGCAAAGGAATTGGAAACGGAATTTCAATGCTAATATTTGCAGGTATAGTATCAAGTATGCCACAAGCTGTAACATCTATTGCTAGTTTAGCTTTCCAAGACGGAAAATTTAACACACTAGGACTAATCACTGCTATTTTAATGGCATTAGGAGCATTAGTTTTAGTAGTTGCAGTAATATTTGTTCAACAAGCAGAAAGAAGAGTACCAGTACAATATTCAAAAAGAGTTGTAGGAAGAAGAATGGTTGGAGCACAAAATACTCATATACCAATTAAGCCAGCAATGGCAAGTGTACTTCCAATAATCTTTGCATCAGCATTTATGTCATTCCCAGGAATGATAATAAGTTTATTTGTAAGAGATATAGAAACAAAAACAGGTTTTTTAAGAGTACTATATAACTTTTCAATGGCAACATCTTCATCTGCAGTTGGATGGCAATATACAATAATCAATGCAATAGTATATGTATTATTAATATTAGGATTTACCTATTTCTACACATATGCTACATTCAACCCAGCTGAAGTTGCAAATAATATAAAACAAAATGGTGGATTTATTCCTGGAATTAGAGCAGGAAAGCCAACAGCTGATTACTTATCATCAGTTCTATCAAAAATATTATTATTTGGTGGACTATTCTTATCAGCTATAGCAATACTTCCAATGCTTGCAAGAGTATCAGGATTAAATACAGCATTTGGTGGAACATCAATATTAATCGTAGTTGGTGTTGCAATAGAGTTAGGAGAACAATTACAATCACAACTTGTAATGAGACATTATAAAGGATTCTTAGAAAAATAATAAAAGCCTAAAGTTTAGAAACTATCCTAATAAATTTTTCTATTATCAATAATTTAATAATTTCTCGTGCCTTGTTGTCGCATCGCAATCTAAAGATTGCTTGCTCCAGCTAACGCATATAGCTGTTGTTACGAAAACAAGTTTTCGACAACATCTTAATTCGCACTTCGTTTGGTCGCTACGCGGCGACTCTAAATTATTAAATTATTTGATAACTAATAAAAATGTAGGATAGTTTCGTGGAACGGCTTTATTATTAAAAAGGAGAGATTTATTATGTATATAATTATGTTAGGTGCGCCAGGAAGTGGCAAAGGTACAATAGGAAACGAGATTTGTAAAAAATATAATTTAACACATTTGTCTACAGGAGATATTTTTAGAGATGAAATAAAAAGACAGACAGAATTAGGAAAAAAGGCAAATGAATACATATCAAAAGGAAATTTAGTTCCTGATGAAATAACAATAGCTATGGTAGAAGAAAAACTTTCACAGCTTGATAAAGTTTTGCTTGATGGTTTCCCAAGAACTATTAACCAAGCAGAAAAGTTAAATGAAATTTTAAATAGAAAAGGAACAAAAGTTACAGCAGTAATTAATTTAAATGTTCCAGATGAAGACATAATTAAAAGAACATCAAGTAGAGTAGTGTGCTCAAATAAAGAATGTTCAGCAACATTTAATACAATATTTATGCCACCAAAACAAGAAGGAATTTGCGATGTATGTGGTTCTAAATTAATAGTTAGAGATGATGATAAACCAGAAACAATAAAGGAAAGATTAAATGTTTACTATAAAAATACAGAACCTTTAATTGATTTCTATAAAGAGCAAGGTTTATTAGAACAAATTGATATAGATATTTATTCTCCAACTACTAAGGAAGATACTACAAGAAAAGCATTTGAAATAATAGAAGGAAAATAAAATGGTTACGATTAAATCTAAATCTGAAATAGAAAAAATGCGAGAAGCATGTAGAATAGCAAATCTAGCGCAAAAAGCTGTAGAACAAGCAATAAGACCGGGAATATCAACGTTAGAGTTAGATAAAATTGCAGAAAAAGCCATGAGAGAAAATGGTGCCATTCCAGCAGAAAAAGGGTATCCAAGTGGAATGAGAGGAGTACCAGATTTTCCAGGCTCTATATGTGCTTCAATAAATGATAATATTATACATGGTATTCCATCAAAAAACATGATATTACTAGAAGGAGATATTATTAGTATTGATTTAGTTGCATACAAAGATGGATTTAATGGTGACTGTGCAAGAACTTATACAGTTGGAAATGTTTCGCAAGATGCAAAAAATTTGATAAAAGTAACTAAAGAGGCTTTTTTTGAAGGAATAAAATTCGCAAAAAAAGGCTTTAGACTAGGTGACATTAGTCATGCAATAGGAGAATATGTTAATAAAAATGGATATTCTGTAATAAAAGAATTTGAAGGACATGGAATTGGAAGAGAAATGCATGAAGATCCAGGAATTCCTAACTTTGGCAAAGCAGGTAGAGGTATTAGGCTAGAACCAGGTATGACACTTGCTATAGAACCAATGGTAACAGCAGGAAAACCAGACATTGTTCAGGGTGAAGATGGTTGGTCAATTTGGACCTTAGATGAGAGCTTATCAGCTCACTATGAAAATACAATTTTAATTACAGAAAAAGAGCCAGAAATATTGACATTAGTATAAAAATATTATATAATAACTATTGTGTTATTATCGACTATTATGTCAATAAGCAAAAATAGGAGGCTTTATAATATATGTCTAAAGAGGATGTAATTGAAGTAGAAGGTACAGTTTCAGAAGCTTTACCAAATACATTATTCAAAGTAAAATTAGAAAATGGACATGAAATTTTAGCTCATATTTCTGGAAAATTAAGAATGAACTATATAAAAATTTTACCAGGTGATAAAGTTAAAATTGAACTTTCTCCTTATGACCTTAGCAAAGGTAGAATAACATGGAGAGCAAAATAAAATTAACCTAATGAAGTTGAAGTGTGAAGTGAGATGTAAACTACTTTACATTTGACTTCACATATCAACCATTAGAAGCAAATATAGGAGGTGTATCAGAATGAAGGTAAGACCATCTGTAAAGAAAATGTGCGATAAGTGCAAAGTAATCAAAAGAAAAGGTGTAGTTAGAGTAATATGCGAAAATCCAAAGCATAAACAAAGACAAGGATAATTAATTTTAGATATCAACACAAATCTAGCAAGCGGCTGATTTAGATTTGTGTTTATATATATGTCAAAAATTTTCTAAAGACTATTTAAGCAATAATGTATTAATGAAAACCTTTCAAAATTAATATATTCTTTAGTTTAAATAGTGCATTTCACCTTTAGAAACCTATGACAACACTTTAAAAATTTAAACAAAAACAAAAATTTAACAAAAAGAAAGAGGTGTAAAAATGGCTCGTTTAGCAGGAGTTGATCTACCTAAAGAAAAAAGAGTAGAAATAGGACTAACATATATTTATGGAATAGGCTTAAAAAGGTCTCAAAAAATACTTAAAGATGCTGGAGTAAATCCAGACATTAGAGTAAAAGACTTAACAGCAGACCAAGAGCAAGCTATAAGAAAAGCTATGGCTGAATATACTGTTGAGGGTGATTTAAGAAGAGAAGTAGCTTTAAACATAAAACAATTAGTTGAAATGGGATGCTACAGAGGTATGAGACATAAAAAAGGTCTTCCAGTAAGAGGACAAAGAACAAAAACAAATGCTCGTACAAGAAAAGGACCAAGAAAATTAGTTAGCAAAAGCAAAGCTGACAAATAATTGAATTTTTAGGGAAGGAGAAAAATAATGGCTACAGCAAAAAAAGAGGCTAAAAAAACAACAAGAAGAAGAGTTAGCAAAAATATAGAAAGTGGTAAAGCACACATTCATTCAAGTTTTAACAATACTATAGTTTCAATAACTGACGTTCAAGGAAATGTTTTATCTTGGGCAAGTGCTGGAGAACTTGGATTTAAAGGTTCAAGAAAAAGTACACCTTTCGCAGCTGGCGAAGTTGCTGAAACAGCAGCTAAATCTGCTATGGAACATGGCCTTAAAACAGTTGAAGTATATGTAAAAGGACCAGGAGCAGGTCGTGAATCTGCAATTAGGTCTTTACAAACAGCAGGTCTAGAAATTACATCAATTAAAGATGTAACACCAATTCCACACAATGGATGCAGACCACCAAAAAGAAGAAGAGTTTAATCAAAATTTAATTATGAAACAAATACAACTAAGCTATAAAAATATGAAAGGAGAAATAAAATGTCAAGATATAAAGACGAAGTTTGCCGTATCTGCCGTAGAGAAGGACAAAAGTTATTCTTAAAAGGTGAAAGATGCTATTCTGACAAATGTAGTATTAGTAGAAGAAACTATGCTCCAGGACAAAATGGACAGAAAAAAGCAAAACTTTCTGAATACGGAACACAATTAAGAGAAAAGCAAAAAACAAAGTCATTCTATGGTGTTGGAGAAAAGCAATTTAGAAAATACTATACAATGGCTACAAAAACTAAAGGAAAAACAGGTGAAGCTTTATTAACATTATTAGAAAGTAGACTAGATAATGTTGTATATAGACTAGGATTTGCAAGTTCTAGAACTCAAGCTAGAATGCTTGTAACACATGGTGCATTTGATGTAAATGGAAAGAAAGTTAATATTCCATCTTACTTAATCAAAGCAGGAGATGTAATAAGCGTTAGAGAAATAAAAAAAGACAACGGAACAATCAAATCAGCATTAGAGTCAAATGAAGCTAGACCAGTTCCAACTTGGCTTGAAAAAGACGCAGAAAAATTAACAGGTAAAGTTGTTAGATTAGCAGCAAGAGAAGACATTGATTTACCAGTAGAAGAGCATTTAATAGTAGAGCTTTACTCAAAGTAATATTAATTGTTTTAATTTTAATTTTTAATAAATTATTAGGAGGTAAGAATGATAGAATTTGAAAAGCCAAATATTAAGTGTGTAGAGATAGATAAAGTAACTAACTATGGTAAATTCGTATGCGAACCATTAGAGAGAGGATACGGAATTACAATAGGTAACTCTTTAAGAAGAATACTACTTTCTTCACTACCAGGAAGCGCTATCAAAAGTGTTAAAATTGAAGGAGCAGAACATGAATTTACTACAATACCAAATGTTGTAGAAGATGTTCCAGAACTAATTTTAAATTTAAAAATGGTTAGATTTAAATTAGATAAAAATGAAGAAAAAACACTTAGATTAGACTTTAAAGGTGAAGGTGAAGTTAAGGCTGGAGATATCATTACAGATGGAACTGTAGAAATACTAAATCCTGATTTGCATATTGCAACAGTATCAAAAGGTGGTTCTTTACACCTAGATATGGTAGCAGATATGGGAAGAGGATACAATACTGCAGAAAAAAACAAAACTCCAAATCAACCAATAGGAGTAATATCAATAGACTCAATCTATTCTCCTGTTAAAAAAGTAAATTATAATGTAGAGAATACTAGAGTTGGACAAATGGTTGATTATGATAAATTAACTATCGAATTATGGACAGACGGTAGCTTAGAACCATATGAAGCATTAAGTTTAGCTGCTAAGGTTCTAACAGAACATTTAAAACTATTTGTAGATTTATCAGAAACTGCAAAAAATACTCAAATAATGGTTGAAAAAGAAGAAGACCAAAAAGAAAAGACATTAGAAATGCCAATAGAAGAACTTGAATTATCAGTTAGGTCATTTAACTGCTTAAAGAGGTCAGGAGTATCAACAGTAGGAGATTTGACAAAGAGAACAGAAAATGACATGATGAAAGTTAAAAACCTTGGAAAGAAATCACTAGAAGAAGTAATTGAAAAATTACATAATCTAGGACTTGATTTAATGAAAGAGGAAGAATAATTTTAACCATATAAATTCTTAAAAAAGGAAGGTGAAAAAAGTGCCAAATAGAAAATTAGGAAGAACAACTGATATACGTTTAGCAATGTTAAAAAGCTTAACATCAGATTTACTTTTACATGAAAAAATTGAAACTACTGAAGCTAGAGCTAAAGAAGTAAAAGCAATAGCAGATAGTTTAATAGCATTAGCTATTAAAGAAAAAGACAATTTTGAAGAAGTAGAAGTAAAAGTTGTTAAAGCAAAACTAGATAGCAAAGGTAATAAAGAGACTGAACTAGTAAAAAGCAAAAACGGAAAAGAATTCTTAAAAGTTGTTAAAGAAGAGAAAAAAGAAAAAAGACAAAAAGATAAACCATCTAGATTAAATGCTAGAAGAAAAATGATGACAAAACTTAATAAAGTTAAAGACAGCGAAGGAAATAAAGTAGATTTAACAGATAAATTATTTAATGTAATAGCACCAAAATATGCATCAAGAGTAGGTGGATATACACAAATAATTAAGAAAGGTGCTCGTAGAGGAGACTCAGCAGAAACTGTTATATTAAAACTAGTTTAAGAAATAAAAAATTGGGGGATTTTAAGATTCTCCTAATTTTTTTATTACTAAAATTAAAAATGAATGGCAAGTAGTTTAAATTTCTTGTATTCAAAGGTTTACAAAATGCTAAATTTAGGGTATAATTAAACATATTGAAAAAAGGAGAAAATAAAATGCAAGAGAATAATAATGAAAATGTAGAGGATGTAGAATTAGACATGAACCATCTAATGCAAGTTAGAAGGGAAAAATTAGATAAACTAGTAGCAAGTGGAAAAAATCCATTTGAAATAACTAAATTTGATAGAACACACACAAGTAAACAAATTGTTGATAACTATGCTGAATTAGAGCAAAAAGATGTAACTGTTGCCGGAAGATTAATGGCAAAAAGAATAATGGGAAAAGCATCATTTTGCCATATACAAGATGAAAGTGGAAAAATACAAAGTTATGTAAGTATAAACGATTTAGGTGAAGAAAGTTATCAAGCATTTAAAGAATATGATATTGGAGATATTATAGGAATAACTGGATTTGTATTTAAAACAAGAACAGAAGAAATTTCTATACATGCAAAAAAAGTTGTTCTTCTAACTAAATCTCTAAAACCACTTCCTGAAAAATTCCATGGCTTGAAGGATACAGATTTAAGATATAGACAAAGATATGTTGACCTAATAGTAAATCCAGAAGTTAAAGATACATTTATTAAAAGAACAATGATTATAAAAGAACTAAGAAAAATATTAGATGAAAAAGGATATTTAGAAGTAGAAACACCTATTTTAAACAATTTAATAACAGGAGATTCTGCAAGACCATTTGAAACTCATCATCATACTTTAGACTTAGATATGTATTTAAGAATAGCACCAGAGCTTAATTTAAAAAGATTAATTGTAGGTGGATTTAATAAAGTTTATGAAATATGCAGAAACTTTAGAAATGAAGGAATGGATATAAAACATAATCCTGAGTTTACAAATATGGAACTTTACTCTGCATATGAAGATTATAATGACATGATGGATATAACAGAAGAAATCGTTTCAAAATTAGCAATAAAGACAACTGGAAGTACAAAAATAACATATCAAGGAACAGAAATAGACTTAACACCACCATGGAATAGAGTAACAATGATAGATGCTATAAAAAATGAAACTGGTATAGATTTTAATTTGATAAAAACAAATGAAGAAGCACAAAAAATTGCACAAGAAAAGAATGTAGAACTTGAAGATGGAAAAAAGACAAGAGGCCATATTATAAATGAATTCTTTGAAACTTTTGTAGAAGAAACATTAATTGAACCAACATTTATAATAGATTATCCAATTGAAGTATCACCTCTTACAAAAAAGAAAAAGGATAACCCAGAACTTACAGAAAGATTTGAACTTTATATTGGTGGAAGAGAGTATGCAAATGCATATTCTGAGTTAAATGATCCAATAGACCAATATGAAAGATTAAAGAAGCAAGCAGAAGCTAGAGCAAATGGAGATGCAGAAGCGGGTATGATGGATGAAGATTTCGTAAATGCTTTAGAGATTGGAATGCCACCAACAGGAGGATTAGGAATAGGACTAGATAGATTAATTATGCTTCTTACAGACTCAGCATCAATAAGAGATGTACTATTATTCCCAACTATGAAACCACTTGCTGACAATGGAAAATGAAAATTATGCAAATGTAAACAATGTTGATAAAAAATATTAAAGATATTCACAAACATAGATTAAATGAGGCAAACAAAAAACTCTCAACTTTTTAAGTAGAGAGCTTTTTGTTTTTTGTAGATATGCTTAAAGGTTAAGCATATCGAGGTAGTAGTCAAAGAGGTTAGTACCAGGGGTAACCATAAGGTCAGGAACCTCTTTGAGCTTTTGAATTGCTACGGAATCGATCTTAACAGGAGCGGGAGTCGGCACTTTGGCTTCAATACCACCGTAGGTGAAATTAGAACCAAAGACGTTTGAGTAAAGAGACTCAGGATACATTTTGAACTCCTTTCTCACTTGAAGTCCTAAATCCCATACATCTCCTTGCAAAGTTCACGGCAGTTTCCGGGACGTACCACTTTCAAATCAGTAATGCCAGCTTGTTTATCCCGATCATAAGGATTATGAGACGTGGAAACAATGCATGGATAACTGGTAGCAGGCCCTTCAAGTAGCCTTTCTTTAATCTTTGCAAAACGGTCAGAGATGCTGTCGATGTTTCCGGAATCAGGTAAATAGGGCATAAAAAAATCTACCTCTTTCAATGTGTATTATTGAGCAATAATGCTCAATACCTATATTATAGCACAAAATAGCTAAAAAGTCAAAAAAATTGCTATTTTCTTGTAAAAATTACTAGTTTTCTTGTAATAAAAAATAGTATTAATTATTTATCAAAAATACTTGCAAATAATTGTAATTGAAAATAAATTATGATAAAATACAATAAAAATAAAACGGTAGGAAAGGAGAGCATAATAATTAATTATTATGCAAATATTAAATGTTTTTTACTAATTTTTCAAATCCTTGGATGATGTTGTTTTTAATAATTTTAATAGCAGATAATCTAGGATATTATTTAAGAACACCAGGGGCATTTCTTGCACTAATTTTATCAATTCCTGGAATTTTAATTGCAATTACATTCCATGAGTTTGCACATGGATGGATGGCAGATAAATTAGGAGATGATACTCCAAGAATGCAAGGACGACTAACATTAAATCCCTTAAAACATTTAGATCCAATAGGAGCAATTTTACTAATAACAGCAGGATTTGGATGGGGAAAACCAGTTGAAATCAATCCTAATAATTTTAATAGAACAATAAGTATTAGAAAAGGAAATGCACTAGTATCTTTAGCAGGACCACTAATGAATTTTATTCTTGCAGTTGTTTTTTCAATAATATATGGATTATTATTAGCCTTTGGAAGAGGATTTTTAGCAACAACTTTAGGAGAAATAATAGATGGCGTCATAATATATACAATATCAATAAATGTAGGACTTGGAGTATTTAATTTAATACCACTTCCACCACTTGATGGCTCAAAAATACTTTCAGCATTTTTACCATCTAAAGCAAGAGCATGGTATGCAAGCCATGAAAGACTATTATATATAATTTTTATAGCAATATGGATTACTCCACTGGCAAGTTTAATAATATCTCCAGGAATAAAATTAATAAACACAGGATTAATAAAATTAATAAATCTAATAGTAGGATTAGGAGCATAAATGAAAGATATATATATACTAGGAATTGAATCAAGCTGTGATGAAACTGCTGCTTCTGTTGTAAAAAATGGAAGAGTAGTTTTATCAAATGTGATTAATACACAAATTGACATACATAAATTATACGGTGGAGTTGTGCCAGAAATAGCTTCAAGGAACCATATTTTAAATATTTCAGAAGTTGTAAAATTAGCAATAAAAGAAGCTAATATAGATTTAAACAAAATAGATGCAGTAGCATGTACTTATGGTCCAGGCTTAGTAGGAGCATTACTAGTAGGGCTTTCTTATGGAAAAGCTTTAAGTTATGCTTTAAATGTCCCTTTAATAGGAACTAATCATATTGAAGGACATATTGCAGCTAATTATATTACATATCAAGAATTAAAACCACCTTTTTTATGCGTAATGATGTCAGGTGGCAACACTCAAATAATATACATTAAGGATTATACAGAATTTGAAGTTTTAGGAAGAACAAAAGATGATGCAGTAGGTGAAGCATTTGACAAAGTAGCTAGAATAATGGAGTTAGGGTATCCAGGAGGACCTAAAATAGACGAATTAGGTAAAAACGGAAAGCCTAGTATAGAACTTCCAAAAACACATATGGAAAATTTAGATTTTAGCTTTAGTGGAATTAAAACAGCAGTTATAAATTTACACCACAAAAATCCAAATATTAATAAAGAAGATTTATGCAAAAGTTTTGAAAAAACTGTAGCAGAAATTTTAGTAGAAAATACACAAAAAGCAATTAACAAAACAGGAATTAATACAATAGTTTTAGCAGGAGGTGTTTCTGCAAATAGCTATATAAGAAATGAATTTTTAAAATTAAATAATGCTAAAGTATATATGCCAGACTTAAAATTGTGTACAGATAATGCTGCAATGATTGCATCGGCAGGATATTATGATTTCGTAGCAGGAAAAATAAGCGATTTGACATTAAATGCAGAGCCAGACTTAAAATTATAGGTATTTATAAAAAGGAGAATAAAAATAGTGTCAATATATGCGATAGGAGATTTACATTTATCTTTTGGTACAGATAAGCCAATGAACATTTTTGGAGAAAACTGGGAAAATTACGAGGAAAGAATAAAAAAATATTGGAATGAAACAATAAAAGAAGAAGATGCAGTATTACTTCCAGGAGATTTTTCGTGGGCAACATATCTAAAAGATACATTGCAAGATTTTGAATATTTAAGTAAATTAAACGGAAAGAAAATTCTGCTTAAAGGTAATCATGATTATTGGTGGACGACTTTAAAAAGTATGAGAGAATTTTTAAAGCAAAATAATTTTTCTAATATAGATTTTTTATTTAATTCATCTATTGAATTAGAAGAAGCTATAATAGTAGGAACACGTGGATGGCCTTTTAACGAAACAGATAATAGTGAAAAGATGCTAAACAGAGAAACTTCTAGGCTAGAATTATCTATAAAAGATGCTATGCAAAAAAATAGTAATAAAAAAATTATATGTATGATGCATTATCCTCCAATAACCAAAAATATGATAGAAAAAAATAAAAAAAGTGAATATCTAGAAATTATGAAAAGAAATAATATAAAAGAATGCATTTATGGTCATTTACACGGAAAATCTCATGAAGATGCAGTAGAAGGAAATATTGAAGGAATTAATCTTAAATTAGTTAGTTCAGATTATTTAGAATTTAAACCAATAAAAATTGTGTGAATAAGCAACAAAAATTGTGTAATTTTCAATAAATGAAATTTATGAAAATTGAAGCTTTATTAGATATAGAAAGGAAATAAATTTATGAAAATAACAAAAGTTGAAGCATTAGAAAAAAGAGCAAATAGAATAAGACAAGACATTATTACTTCAATTTATTATGCTAAATCAGGACATCCGGGTGGTTCTTTATCAATAGCAGATATTTTATCGGTATTATATTTTAATGAAATGAATATAAATCCGCTAAAGCCAGATGACAAATCTAGAGATAGATTCATTCTATCAAAAGGACATAGCGCTCCAGCATTATATGCAGTTCTTGCTGAAAAAGAGTATTTTTCAAGAGAAGATTTAGTAACATTAAGGCATATAGATAGTCCTTTTCAAGGACATCCAGATATGAATAAAGTACCGGGCGTAGATATGACAACAGGTTCTTTAGGACAAGGTTTGTCAGTTGCAAATGGAATGGCAATGGCTTCTAAAATGGATAGAATGGGTTACAGAGTATATTGCTTACTTGGAGATGGAGAATTAGAGGAAGGACAAATTTGGGAAGCAGCTATGACATCAAGTAAATACAAACTAGATAATTTATGTGTAATAGTTGATGCTAATGAACTTCAATTAATAGGAAAAACAGATGAAGTAAAAGGGTTATATCCAGAGTCAATAGAAGCAAAATTTCAAAGTTTTGGATTTAATACAATGATGATTGATGGGCACAATATAGAAGAAATAATGAAGGCTTTTGAAAACGCAGAAATGACTAAAGAAAAGCCAACTGCAATAATTGCAAAAACTATCAAAGGAAAAGGAATTTCTTTTATGGAAAATAATCCTGCTTGGCACGGAAAAGCATTAAATGATGAAGAGTACAAAAAAGCACTAGAAGAACTAAATAGCAATGATTAAATAGAAACTAAAAAGAAAGGAAAAACTAATGGAAGAAGATAAGAAGATTGCTACAAGGGAAAGTTTCGGAAAAGCACTTTGTGAATTAAAAGATGAAAATATCATTGTACTTGATGCAGATTTAAACTCAGCAACCAAAACAGAATATTTTAAAGAAAAATATCCAAAGCAATATATAGAATTAGGTATAGCAGAGGCAGATATGTTAGGAACTGCAGCAGGATTAGCAACTTGTGGTAAAATACCATTTGCTACAACTTTTGCAGTATTTGCAACAGGAAGATGTTATGACCAAATAAGAACAAGCATAGCTTATCCTAATTTAAATGTAAAAATATGTGGAACTCATGGAGGAATTACAGTTGGAGAAGATGGTGCAACACATCAAATGTTAGAAGATATTAATTTAATGAGAGGACTTCCAAATATGGTAGTCATATCACCATCGGATGATGTTCAAACAAAGAGCTTAGTTAAAGAAATTGCAAAATATAAAGGACCAGTATACTTAAGACTTGCAAGATATGCTACTCCAGAAATTTATGCAAATGATGTTGAATTTGAAATCGGAAAAGGAATTCAATTAGGAGATGGAATTGATGCAACTGTATTTAGTACAGGAGTTACAGTATCAGAAGCACTAAAAGCACAAGAAGAGTTGCTAAAAGAAGGTGTAGATATCAGAGTTGTTGATATTCATACTATTAAACCTATTGACAAAGAACTTATAGTAAAATGTGCAAAGGAAACAAGCATATTATTATCAGTAGAAGACCATAATGTAATAGGTGGATTAGGGACAGCAATAGCAGATGTATTAGCAGAAGAATATCCAAAAAAGCTAATCAAATTAGGAATAAATGATTGCTTTGGAAAATCAGGAAAAGCAGAAGACTTAATGGAATATTTTAAAATAGATAGTAAGGCAATAGTAGAAATATTAAAAGAAAAATTATATATAAATAATAATTCAAAATAAATAATCGAAAGGAGAAAATGATATGTCAGTATTGGTAACAGGAGGAGCAGGTTTTATAGGCTCACACACAGTTGTAGAATTATTAAATGCAGGATATGAGGTAGTTATTGTAGATAACTTTTCAAACAGTAATCCTAAAGCATTAGAAGCAATAAAAAAAATAACAGGAAAGGATTTTAAATTTTACGAAGTAGATATTTTAGATACAGAAAAATTAGATAAAGTTTTTGAAGAAAATCCAGATATAACATCAGTTATACATTTTGCAGCATTAAAAGCAGTTGGAGAATCAGTTGAAAAACCAATAGAATATTATCACAATAATATAACAGGAACTTTATCACTTGCATCTTGTATGAAAAAACATAATGTAAAGAAAATAGTATTTAGTTCATCAGCAACAGTTTATGGGGATCCTGCATCAGTACCAATAAAAGAAGATTTTCCAAAACATGCAACAAATCCTTATGGACAAACTAAAGTAATGAATGAACAAATATTAGAAGACATATATGTATCAGATAATACATGGAGCATTGTGCTTCTTAGATATTTCAATCCAATAGGAGCGCATGAAAGTGGATTAATTGGAGAATCGCCAAATGGAATTCCTAATAATTTAATGCCATATATTAATCAAGTTGCTCTAGGAAAATTAGACCATTTAAATGTATTTGGAAATGACTATCCTACTCCAGATGGAACAGGTGTAAGAGATTACATACATGTTGTTGATTTAGCAAAAGGCCACATAAAAGCAATTGAAAGAACAGAAAAAATGACAGGAGTTGAAACTTATAATTTAGGAACAGGAACAGGATATTCTGTTTTAGATATTGTTAAAAATTTTGAAAAAGCCAATAATTTAAAAATTAAATATGAAATTGCACCACGAAGACCAGGAGACATTGCAGAATGTTATGCTGATCCATCTAAAGCAGAAAAAATATTAGGATGGAAAGCTGAAAAAAATCTTGAGGATATGTGTAAAGATTCTTGGAATTTTACAAAAAATGCCTAAAAAGTAAAAAATTTCTTTTTGTATAATATTTTATTATATGCATATAATATATAATGAAAATATACAAAAAGGAGTAAAAGACAATGAAAATTATAGATTATATTGCTTTAGTATTAGTAATAATCGGAGCTATAAACTGGGGATTAATTGGACTATTTGGATTTGACTTAGTTGCAACATTATTTGGTTCAATGAGTGTAATTAGTAGAATAGTTTATACATTAGTAGGAATCGCAGGTTTATGGTCAATAAGATTTTTTGCTAAAGTTGATGACTAATTAAAATATTGGTACAAAAAAATTATGTACTAAACTTAAATAATAAGATGAACCCAAAATGTACTGAAACATAATGGGCTCATTTTATTTAATTATCGCCAATTTCAAAAGGTTCTTTATTTTGTAATCTATCTCTTAAATCATTTAATCTTCCTTTTAAATCTTTTTCATCAATTGGAATAATGTCAATTACTCCTAAATCATGAAGTTCATCAGTAAGTTTTATTTTATCAGATGAAAAAAGTACAGTTGGAATTTTTATATTTCTCTTTTTTAACTCTCGTAACATTAAAAGTCCACAATCTTTGCTAGCTTCTCTACCAGGAGATATTGGAAAATGCATATCTAAAATCAATAAATCAAAAGGTACTTGGGGAAAACCAGTTTCAACAGAATGAATATTGTCATGTAAGGCATTTATGCCAGATGAAAAGTTTTGGTGATAATCTAGATTATCAAGATTTAAATTCATAGCCAATTGAATAGCAAAAATTTTTTGGATACAATCATCAATCATAATACAGTTCATATATAAATCTCCCCTCATATAATTAATAATATTATCTTTAGTATACGCACACTCACATCTTAACAAACTAAAAAATAAAGTCAATAGTTTTGATAAAAATTCTTAAAATGTCTTAAAAATGTAATAATACCAGAAAAAGGGAAGATTTTGATAAAAAATAAAGTTTTAAAAAATCAATACAAAATGTATTAAAAAATATTGACTTATTTGAAAAAATGATATAAAATAGTATAAGTTAGTAGTAAAATTGATACAATATTAAGGGAGGTTGTTTTGAATGTTTACTTATATAAAAGCCAAAAACTTTAAATCTTTAAAAAACATTGAATTTAACTTAAATAGAACCAAAACAAAAACTAACCAATTAATTTCTATATATGGAGAAAATGGAAGCGGAAAAACTAATATAGTAGATTTATTTGTAATTCTACAAAAATTAACTTTTGCAAGATGTGCAGATATAATCTTTAATAAAATGAGAATGGAATTTATAGAAATGCAAAAAGACTTAGTAGAACAACCAAATCTAAATTTAAAAAGTTTCTTCTCTCCAGTAATAGAATTAGAAAAGTATAGAATGTTAAATGAAAATGCACCAACAGAAATTGAATATGGTTTTAAAATAAACAATAAAGAAGGTATTTATAGTATAAAATTTGATAATGAAATCTTAGAAGAAAAAATATACTATGTTGCAGATAAACAAAGAGCATATTTGTTCGAAGTATGCAAAGAAGGAGAAAAAATAAAAAAGCAATTAAATAATAGTATATTTAAAAATGAGAAGTATAATGAAGAATTAAAAGAAACCATTGATAAATACTGGGGAAAATATTCTTTTTTGTCATTGTTATTAGAAGAAAAACACGAAAAGAATAAAGAATATGTTATAAAAAACATATCTAAAAATATTTTTGATGTAATAGATGATTTCTTATCAATTGTTATTAATGAAGACAAAGAAAGATACAAAACATCTATACAAAGAAAGAGAAATAATATACAAAGAGGAAGCATTGATAAAGAAAGATTATATGAAATAAAAAATAAAGAAAGAATACTAAATATATTTTTCACTCAAGGATACGCAGATATAAAAGCAGTTAATTATAAAATAAATGAAAGAAAAGGTAAACTAGATTATGAGCTATATTTTAAAAAAAATATAGGTGGAAAATTAAAATCAATACCAGCTGAATTAGAATCTAATGGTACCAAAAGAATATTAAATCAGCTAGAAACTTTATCAGACTCTTTACTAGGTAAAACAGTTGTAATAGATGAAATAGATAATGGAATACATGATTTATTAATGAAAAACATTATTATGTCAATGAAAGATGAAATAACAGGACAACTAATTATTACAACTCATAATACTTTATTGTTAGAGGTATTACCAAAAGAATGTATATATATATTATCATCAGATTATAATGGAAATAAACAAATTAAATCTATAAAAGAATATGAACAAAAAGTACAAAGAAATAATAATGCCCGTGATTTATATTTGAAAGGATTATTTGGAGGAATACCAACAACTGATTATATTGACTTTGAAGAAATCAAATATGCTCTAGAAGATGCAAAGAAACAAAAGAAGGATAAAAATGATAACTAATCTTAAATATTGTACCTGTGTTGTAATAGCACATGGGAAAAGTGAACTTCTTTTAGCAGAGCATATAAAAAGTAATTTACATTTACCTATAGGTATATATTCAAAAAATAATGGAAAAAAGAGCATACAAATAAATAGTCTGATGAACGTTTTAAATAATAAGATTTTTAAGAACATAAACGAATTAAAAAAAGAGTATGGAATTGAAATAGAAAAGAAAGTATTAAAAAATTTTACAATAATGCCAATTATGGATTTAGATGATGCTGATGATACACAAAAGCAAGAATATATATCAAAGAACATGTTTAAAAATCATTGGTTAGAACCATACATAGTTCCAATTTGGAATAAAAATAATCTAGATGAGGTATTATTAGATTTAAAATTAATAAAAAAATTGCCAGAAGATAGAGATAAAGGAAAAGTATATAGTTCATTATTTCCAACCAATAATGGACAATCAGATAAACAACAAGTAGAAAACTTATTAAAAAAATTTGAAAAATCAAACAAAACTAATATGGAAATCTTTATAAAAAAGTGTTTAGATAGTTTATAATAAATATATACATACTAAATAAAATATGTTATAATATTTAAATGAAAAATAAAAGGAGGAATTATTTATGTCAGGACATAGCAAATGGCATAACATACAAGCCAAAAAAGGAAAAGCTGATGCAGCAAGAGGAAAAGTATTTACTAAATTAGGAAGAGAAATATTACTAGCAGTAAAACAAGGTGGACCAGACCCAGCAGGTAACTCTAAATTAAAAGATGTTATAGCAAAATGTAAAGCAAATAATATGCCAAATGATACAATACAAAATGCAATAAAAAAGGCATCAGGAGAAGGAAGTAATAAAGTTTACGAAGAAATTACATATGAAGGTTATGGACCATGTGGAGTAGCTTTTATAGTAGAAGCAAGTACAGATAATAAAAATAGAACAGCAGCAGATGTAAGACATTTATTTGATAAAGCTGGAGGAAACTTAGGAACAACAGGTTGTGTATCATATATGTTTAACAAAAAAGGTGTAATCGTAATAGATAAAACAAAAACAAATCTTTCAGAAGATGACCTAATGATGCTAGCACTAGACAATGGAGCAGAGGATTTTAGCTCAGATGAAGAAATTTATGAAATAGTAACTGGACCATCAGACTTTTCAGCAGTAAGAGAAGCATTAGAAGCACAAGGACTAGAATTTGAAGAAGCAGAAATACAAATGGTTCCAACAACAACAGTATCATTAGATGAAGAAGGAGAAGAAAGAGTACAAAAGCTAATTGATAGTCTAGATGATTTAGACGATGTTATGAATGTTTATACAAACATAGAATAAAAAAAGAATAAATATAAAGAAAATAGCATATATTTTAATATATGCTATTTTTTTGCATATAAAAAATAAAAGGACATGAAAGAATGGTTAGAAATTTAGATACAATACTTAGAATTCTTCCAAGGGATATAGCTAATAATTTAGAACAAGAAAAAATAGAAGAAATTAGAATAAGAGCAAATCGAAATATAATTTTAAAATATATGGATAGAGAAGAAGTAACAGATTTTATTCCAAGTCAAAGAGATTTACTTAATACTTTACAAATATTTTGCGACAATTCAATTTACTCATATCAAAGTCAAATTTGTAATGGCTATATTACATTAAACGGAGGACATAGAGTTGGAATAACAGGAAATGTAGCTATGAAGGACGGAATTATAAGTAATATAAATTACATATTTTCTTTAAATATAAGAATTGCAAAAGAAATTATAGGGGCGAGTGATGAAATAATTAATTTTGTTTTAGAAAATGGACAAATTAACAATACGTTAATAATTTCTCCACCGGGATGTGGTAAAACAACAATTTTAAGAGATTTAGTTAGAAATATTAGTAATTTGGGCTATACAGTATCATTAATAGATGAAAGAGGAGAAATCGCAGCAATGTATAAAGGAATTCCACAAAATGATGTGGGCTTAAGAACAGATATATTAGACAATGTTTCCAAAAGTTTAGGAATGAGAATGGCAGTAAGAACAATGGCGCCAAAAGTAATAGTAACTGATGAAATAGGAACAGAAGATGATGTTGAAGCAATTAATTATGGAATATGTTCAGGTGTAAAAGGAATTTTCACAGCACATGGAAGTAGTATTGAAGAATTAAAGCTAAATACTCACTTGAACAAATTATATGAAGAAAAAATATTTAATAAAATAATTTTTCTAGAAAAAAGAGGAATTATAAAAAAAGTTTATACATTAGATAAAAATATGTATATATCTGACGATGAAAAATAGTAATAAATCAGTCTAAAATGAATATATTTTATTACATAGAAAAATTTTAGAAAAGGACAAGCAAAACAAATGATAGTAGTAAAAACATTTTTTTTATTAGGTATATTTATAATATCTACATATATTGGAATAACGATTTCAAAAAAATATTCATCTAGAGTAAAAGAGTTAAAAGAACTTTTATCAGCACTTAATATGTTTGAAGAAAAAATAAAATTTACGTATGAACCAATTCCAGATGTTTTCTTTGAAATATCACAAAATTGTTCAGCAAATATAGGAAAAATTTTTGAGGAAAGTTCATATAATATGAAAATGATGTCAGCAGGACTTGCTTGGGAAAAAGCAATAGATGAATCAAATACTAAACTTACAAAAGATGATAAAGAAATTTTAAGAAATTTAGCAAAAATGTTAGGAAAAACAGATTTAGATGGACAAGTAAGTGAAATAAGACTTACTAAAAAATTTTTAGAGACTAAATTGCAAGATGCACAATTAGAAAAGAGTAAAAATGAAAAACTATTTAAGACCTTAGGAGTAACTTGTGGACTTGCTATTGTAATAATTCTAGTTTAAGGGAAAATATTACTTAGCACAAAGAAAGGAATTAATTGGTTATGGGAATAGATTTATTATTTAAAATAGCTGCAATAGGAATTCTAGTTGCAGTTTTATATCAAGTATTAGTAAGAGCAGGAAGAGAAGACCAAGCAATGATGACTACTTTAGCAGGACTTATTATAGTTTTATCATTAGTTATAAAAGAAGTAAGTAGCTTGTTTGATTCGGTAAGAACGATGTTCAATCTGTAATAAAGGAGAAAAAATGGATATTGTAAAAATTATTGGAGTAGGCTTTATAGCAGTAATTATTATAGTCATTTTAAAACAATATAGACCAGAATTTGCAATATATGCTTCTATAATTGCAGGAGTAATAATAATTTTAATGATTACAGATACTTTATCAGGAATAATAAATCTTCTTCAAGATATTGCAAATAGAACAAATGTTAATACACAATTTTTAAAAATACTTATGAAAATTACAGGAATAGCAATCTTAACAGAGTTTGCAGTAAGTATTTGTAAAGACTCAGGAGAAACTGCAGTAGCTAATAAAATAGATATAGGAGGAAAAGTAATTATAATATCTATGTCAATACCAATAATAAGAGCACTTTTAGAAACTGTACTTAAAATATTACCATAAACAATGGAGTTACAGATGAAAAAAATTTTTTTAGTTTTACTAATATGTGTAATTTATATATTTCCGAATGTAAGTTTTGCAACTGAAAAAAGTTCAAATAATGAAGAAATTAAAAACGAGCAAGAACAAACTTTAGAAAATCAAAAACAATCGCTTGGAATTGGGGATTTTTTATCTGAGGCAAAAAAATATACAGAAGATATAGATGTAACAGAATTATTTAATAGTGCTATATCAGGAAATTTAGACAATACTAAAATATTAAAATACATAATAAACATTCTAGGCGATAATTTGAAAGATGCTTTGCAAGTAATGTCAGGAGTAATAGTTGTAATAATTATACATAGCATACTAAAAACAATAAGTGAAAATCTTGGAAATGAATCAGTCGCCAAAATTGCATATTACATACAATATATTTTAATTGTAACACTTATTATGGGAAACTTTTCAAACATAATAGAGGATATAAAAATTTCAATATCAGATTTAACCTCATTTGCAAATACATTAATACCACTTCTAACAACGTTAATGATAGCAACAGGAAATGCAGTTAGTTCACATATGATAGAACCGATTTTACTTTTAGTAATAACATTTATAGGAAATTTTATAACCAATGTTCTTATACCAATAGTATTAGTATCAACAGCCTTAGGAATAATTTCAAAAATCTCTGATTATGCACAAGTTGATAAATTATCTAAATTCTTAAAAAAAGGTTCAACATTAGTTTTAACAACAATTCTAACCTTATTTATGAGTTTAGCAACATTAGAAGGAGGAATAACAAGTGGGCTAGATGGAATGACTTTAAAAGCAGGAAAATCATTAGTATCAAATGCAATACCAGTAGTAGGAGGAATTTTAGGAGATGCTATTGATACTGTCTTAGGATATAGCAATATAATAAAAAATGCAGTTGGAGTAGTTGGAATATTTGTAATAATTTGTATATGCATAAAACCAATATTAAATTTAACAGCTCTAACAATTACATATTATCTAGGCGCAGCACTTTGTCAGCCAATAGCGGATAAAAAAATAGTAAGCTTAATAGAGCAAATGGGAGGAACATTTAAAATATTTTTAGCGATAATGTTTACAATTACAGTAATGCTAATAATCGGAATAGCAATAGTTATGAGAATATCAAATAGTGGACTTATGTATCAATAAAAAAACTAATTATAAAAAAATTAAGAAAGGAGTTAGATATTTTATCTAACATTAATTATAAAGAATGATAGCAAATCTTAGCTCTTGGGCACAAGGAATAATAGTTGCAATAATAATAGGTTCTATAATACAAATGCTTCTTCCAGAAAATAAAAACAAGAAATACATAAGAATGGTATTAGGAGTTTATATATTATTTTGCATAATAAGTCCAGTAGTAGGAAAACAATTAAACTTAGATGAATATAATTTAGAAAAGTACATAGATGTAGAAAATAAAAATATTCAAGAAGAAACAAATATATATGATAAAAATATCCGAGATATATTTAAAAATAAAGTAATTCTAAATATAAAATCTCAGCTAAATTCAAAAGGATATGAAAGTAATAATATTCAAATTGATATAGATGAAAATTGTAATATTTTAAAAATAAAAATTTCAGAAATCTATGAAAGGCAAGAAGATACTGAAATTAATGAAAATAATCAAATAGTTATAAATAAAATAGAAACAGGAATAAATGAAGTGAGCATTGATATTAAGGAAAAAAGAGTATCAGGAATAGCCACAAGCGATAAAAATAGTTTAATAGATTATCTAGTAGAAAATTATCAGATAGATAGAAAAAACATAATAATAGAATAAAGGAGGATACATTAACTAGTAATTATGAAAGATAAACTAAAGAATATGTTTAAAGGAAAAAAGAAAACTGAAAATTTAATTGTGCTTATTGTTATTTTAATAGTTACAGTAGTAGCAATTAATTATATATGGAGTGATAACAAAAAGGAAACAGATGGCATAATAAAAAATGATTCTATAAGAGATAATTTGGGTATTATTCAAGTTAATAATAAAGAATCAACAGAAGACGAACTAGAACTAAAATTAGAAAATATACTTAGTAAAATTTCTGGAGTTGGTCTAGTAAAAGTTATGATTACATACTCAGAAAGCAGTACACTTTTACCAATATATAATGAAGACTCTAGTGTAAGTAATACAAATGAAACAGATAGTAATGGAGGATCAAGAACTATTCAAGAGACTGAAAGCCAAAAAGAAGTTGTTTATAAAGAAAATGTTGATGGAAGTAAAGAACCGATAACTCAAAGCATAAGTAGTCCTAAAATAGAAGGAGCAATAGTAGTGGCTGAAGGAGCAGAAAATGCAGAAGTTAAAACAAATATAATAGGTGCCATAGAAGCTGCCACAGGGCTTGCAACTCATAAAATACAAGTGTTTAAAATGGAGGAAAATTAAAATTGAAAATAACATTTATAAAAACAGGAAAAAGATTAAAACCTAAAGAAAATAAAATTGATTTAAGTGAAAAAAATACACAAAAAAGTTATACAAATAAAAAAGCAATAAAAACAAAAAGTGTAGAAAAAGTGCAAAAAGATTTAAATAATAGTAAAAAGGAAGATAAAATAAAGGAAACATTAAAATCAATTTTTAAGAAAAATCAATTAGTATTATTAACACTAGCTTTAATGTTAGTTACAGCAGGGTATATGAATTATAATAACAATAATAATGAATTAAATATTACACTAGCAGAATTAGGAGATGCTAAATTAGTTAGTGCAAATGTTGTGGATAATGAAGTAGATGAACAAGAATCTAATACAGTTGAAACAACTAATCAAAACGTAGTAGAAACTAATTCTAGTAATGAAGATAATAATGAAATAAATAATGAGGTAGTATCTGAAAATAAAACAGAGAATATAGAATCTAATGATAATTATTTTACACAAACTAGACTAGAAAGAGAGACTATGTACTCACAAATGTTAGAAACATATAATAAAATAATGGAAAATGAAAAAATACCAGCAGATCAAAAATCCATTGCCTCAAATGAAATAAAAAATATAAGTGATAAAAAGAGTGCAATATCAATTATAGAAAATTTAATTAAAACAAAAGGATTTGAAGATGTAGTTTTGTTAATAAATGATAATAGTATAAATGTTGTAGTTAAACATACTAATAATTTAACAACAGAACAAGTTGCACAAATTACAAATATTGTATCAAGAGAACTTAAGGCAGAAATTGAAGATATACATATATCAGTTCATAATTAAAACTATATTATGCATTTACGGTCAAGTGAAAAAGTAAATGCAATTTTGTAAAGTTATGCATTCGCAGTAAAAATTATAGCAAAATGCTTGACATTTAAGTATTTAGATAGTATAATATTTAAGTAGCATAAGAGATAGCAAAGAGTGGAAGCAAATTCCACTCTTTAGTTTTAGCTTATATTAGTAAATAAAATATTTTTAAAGGAGTAATTATGACACAAGTAGAGACAAAAGTTAAAGCGCTGATAGAAGATACAATACATAATTTAGGATATCAAACTTATGATGTTATTTATGAAAAAGAAGGAAAAGATAATTATTTAAGAATATTTATTGATAATAGTGCAACAATTACATTGGAAGACTGCGAAAAAGTAAATAATGCTATAACAGATATGCTAGACGAAAAAGACTTAATTAAATCACAATACTTTTTAGAAATATCATCACCAGGACTAGAAAGAAGAATAAGAAGTGATGAGCATTTACAAATGTTCATAAATTCAAAGATTGAAATGAATTTATTTAAAGCCATCGAAAAGAAAAAAATAATTACAGGAATTTTAAAAAACTTTGACAAAAGTCAAATTACAGTAGAAGTAGAAGGAAAAGATATTAGCATTGAAAGAAGTAATATTTCAAAAATAAAAAATGTTTATGATTGGGAGGAAATTTAAAATGAGAAAGAAAGAAGCAAAAGCTGTAAACAGAGGAATAGACACAACTGAATTATTATTAGCAATGGAGGAATTAGAAAAAACAAATGGAATAAAAAAAGATTTTCTAATGGAATCCATAGAATCTGCATTAGTTGTAGCATATAAGAGAAATTTTGACTGCACAACTGAAAACGTAAAGGTTGTATTAGACAAAGCAGATGGAAAAATGCATGTATACCAAGAAAAAAATGTAGTAGAAGAAGTTGCGGACGAAAAAACTGAAATTTCTTTAAAAGAAGCTAATAAAAAAGATAAAAAATTTAAAATAGGAGATATAGTTCAAATTGAACTTATGCCTAAAGAATTTGGAAGAATTGCAGCTCAAACAGCAAAACAAGTTATTACACAAAAAATTAGAGAAGCATCAAGAGATGTTATATTTACAGAATTTGCAGATAAAAAGGGTGAAATTATTACTGGATTAGTTCAAAAAGCAGATGGTGGAGCAGTTATTCTTGACTTAGGAAGAATTGAAGGAATAATGCCAAAGAAAGAGCAAATTCCAACAGAAAGATATAGAGTAAATGATAAAGTAAAAACTTGTATCATTAGCGTAGAAAAAGGCGTAAAAGGTTCAACTCAAATAATAGTATCAAGAGCTAGTACAGAATTTGTAAGAAAATTATTTGAAATAGAAATTCCTGAAATTTATGAAGGATTAATAGAAATAAAAAGTATAGCAAGAGAAGCTGGTTCAAGAAGCAAAGTCGCAGTATATTCTCAAAATCCTAATATAGACCCAGTTGGTTCTTGTGTTGGACAAAAAGGAATTCGTATACAAAATATAATTAATGAATTAAATGGAGAAAAAATTGATGTTATTGAATGGGATGAAGATCCATCAACATTTATTGCAACATCACTTCTTCCAGCAAAAGTTTTAGCAGTTGATGCTAGAGAAGATGAAAAATTTGCACAAGTAATAGTACCAGATGACCAATTATCATTAGCTATTGGTAAAGGTGGACAAAATGCAAAATTAGCAGCAAGACTTCTTACAAACAATTGGAAAATAGATATTAAGAGTGAATCTCAATTTAGAAAAATGCTAGAAGAAAATCAAGAAAACAGCGAAGATGAAAATCAAGAAGTAGAAGCTGAAAATGATGAAAATCTAGAAGAAGTAGAAAACAATTTAGTATCAGAACAAGAAGAAGTAAAAGAAGAAAAGCCTAAGAGAAAGAGAACTAAAAAAGCAGATTCTGACACAGAAAGTGACGATTCAAAAAAAGAAAAAAAGACAAAGAAAGCTAAGGAAACAAAACAATCAGAAGAAAAGAAAGCAAAAAAATCTGATGAGAAGAAAACAACAAAAACAGCAAAGGCATCAGATGAAAAGAAAGCAAGCAAGACAGCAAAAGCATCTGATGAAAAGAAAACAACAAAAACAGCAAAAAAGTCAGAGGGAAAGAAAACAAGTAAAAAATCAGACGAAGATGCAAAACCAAAAAAAGAGAAAAAATCTGGAACAAAAACTTCTAAGAAAAAAGAAGAATAAAACTTATAAAGCTAGTAAAATAGCTTAAAAAGGAATAAACCTAAATAAAAATATATAAAATATAAATATGACAAGTAGGGGTGTAGTATTGAAAAAGATTATTTTAAAAAAGAAAATATCTAGTAAAAAAATATTAGGAGGTGATTCAATTGAGTAAAATAAAAATATTTGAACTTGCAAAAGAATTAAAAGTAGAAAATAAAGAATTACTTGAAGTTGCTAAAAAACTTGGAATAAAAGCTACAAGTCATTTAAGCTCAATAGAAGAAGCCGACGCTAATAAAATTAAACAAGGACTAAAAAAGAGCGAAAATAAAACTACTAATAAAAGTAGTAACAAAAAAGAAAGTAAGGCCGAAAATAAAAAAGAAGAAATAAAAACAACAGGTCAAGTTATAATAAGAAGACAGGTTATAGTTGAAGAAGAAAAGAAACCAACTACAAGTAGAGAAAACCAAAAGTCAGGTATAGGTTTTAATACACAAAGAAGAAATAAAGACTTTAACATTGTGTATAGGGAAAGACCTACTAAGCCAATGACAGTTAATGAACTATTTGGTATAAAACCAAAAACTCCAAAAGTAGAAGAAAAGCCTGCAAAACCTGTTAAAGAAGAAGTAAAACCTAAAGAAAGTATTAAAGAAAAGCCTGCTGAAGAAATATCTAAAGCAGAGCATAAAGAACAAGTAGTTAAAGAAGAGAAAACTACTTCTTTAAGCAATGCTAAAAACTTTAATAATGATAATTTTAATAAAAATAAGCCTTTCAATAATGGATTTAAACCAAGAAATAATGAACAAGGCTTTAATAGAAATAATAACGACTTTAGAAACCATGACGGTTTCCACAGAGATAATAGAAATCAAAGAGGAAACTTTAAACAAAATGGTGAAAATAGAGCCTTTAATAATCGTGCCGGATTTAACAGAACTAATAACGGAGAAAACGGAAATAACAATGGCTTTAAAAGAGACTTTAGAAAGCCTATGGGAAATAAGCAAAACGACAAAAACTTTAGCGAGATGATGTCTATTGATGTTCTAGAAAAGAATAATAAAAAGGATTATTCAAATAGAATAATAGATAAACAAAAAGCAAATCGTAATCTTGATGAGAAGAAAAAGACAAGGTCAAGAAGAGATATGGAAGAATCTTTTAATGGAGGAAAATTAAGAGATTTAAAACAAGTAAATAGACTTTCTAATATGTTTGAAGACCAAGAAGGCGGAATGTTAGATTACTATGATTTGTCAACAGCAAGAGGAAAGAAGAATAAGAAAAAAGGTTCAAAAGAAGATAGAAAACAAAAAATATTTGAACTTAAAGAAATAACAATTCCAGCAAATATTTCTGTAAAAGATTTAGCAACAGACTTAAAGAAAACATCTGCAGAAGTAATTAAAAAATTATTTGAATTAGGAATAATGGCAAATATCAATCAAGACTTAGACTTTGATACAGCATACTTAGTAGCAGACGCATTTGGAGTTCAAGCAACTAAGAAGGAAGAAATCAAAGACGAAGACATACTATTTGATGATTCAGAGGACAAGGAAGAAGACTTAGTTCCACGTCCACCAGTAGTTGTTGTAATGGGACACGTTGACCATGGTAAAACATCACTTCTAGACGCCATAAGGAAAACTAATGTAATTAGCGGTGAAGCGGGTGGTATTACTCAACATATAGGTGCTTATAAAGTAAATGTAAATGATAGAGAAATAACATTTTTAGACACACCAGGACACGAAGCATTTACAAGTATGCGTGCAAGAGGTGCACAAATCACTGATGTGGCAATATTAGTAGTTGCAGCAGATGATGGAGTTATGCCACAAACAATAGAAGCTATTAATCACGCAAAAGCAGCCAATACTCCAATAATAGTTGCTGTAAATAAAATAGATTTGCCAGCAGCAAATGTTGATAAAGTAAAACAAGAATTAATGAAATACGAATTAGTACCAGAAGAATGGGGTGGAGATACTGTATTTGTACCAATATCAGCTAGAAATAATATTAATATTGACAACTTATTAGAAATGGTACTTTTAGTTGCAGATATGCAAAACCTAAGAGCAAACCCTAATAGACAATCAAAAGGAACTGTAATAGAAGCAAGACTTGATAAAGCACAAGGTGCAATAGCAACAGTTTTAGTACAAAGAGGAACATTAAATGTTGGAGATACAATCATTTTAGGAACAGCAATTGGTAAAATTAGAACAATGAGAAATGACAAAGGAAAACTTGTAAAAAAAGCAGGTCCATCAACACCAGTAGAAATAACTGGACTTCACGAAGTTCCTGAAGCAGGTGACGTATTCTATGAAGTTAAAAATGAAAAAGTTGCAAAACACTTAATTGAACAAAGAAAATTAGCAAACCGTGAAAAAGCAATAGCTAATAATAATGCAGTAACACTTGATAACTTATTTGATAAGATGGAAAGCGAAGACTTAAAACAATTAAGCATAATAGTTAAAACTGATGTTCAAGGAACTGCAGAAGCAATGAAAGCATCACTTGAAAAATTATCAAATGACGAAGTAAAAGTAAAAGTAATTCACTCAAGTGCAGGAGGAGTTACTGAATCTGATGTACAACTTGCAAAAGCTGCAAATGCAATAATAATTGCATTTAATGTAAGAACAGTAGGAGCAGCAAAAACATTAGCAGAAAAGGAACAAGTTGAAATAAAACAATATTCAGTAATTTATCAAGCATTAGAAGATGTTGAAGATGCTATGAAAGGAATGCTTGCAC
This sequence comes from uncultured Clostridia bacterium, assembly GCA_947624735.1. Classification (GTDB taxonomy): domain Bacteria; phylum Bacillota; class Clostridia; order TANB77; family CAG-508; genus CAG-793. The sequence continues at coordinate 29,042 of CANQLM010000003.1, forward strand.
CAGTTTACAAAGAAGTAAATATAGGTAATGCAGAAGTAAGACAAACATTTAAAATTACTAATGTTGGTACAGTTGCAGGATGTTATGTTACTGATGGTAAATTAGAAAGAAACGCAGGCGTAAGAGTTATTCGTGAAGGAATAGTTATTCACGAAGGAAAACTTGTATCTTTGAAGAGATTTAAAGATGATGCAAAAGAAGTATCAAAAGGATTTGAGTGTGGTCTTCAAATAGAAGATTACAATGACTTAAAAGAGGGAGATACAATAGAAGCATTCATTCAAGAAGAAGTAAAAAGATAAATTGTGTGCAACAGGGAAGAAACATTATAAAATATTTGACATTGTTAAACAATTACATTGATAGAATAAGAAAGGATTTTTAGCATGAGGAAAAATACAAATAGGCTAGACAGAGTTAATGAAGAACTAAAAAAAGAAATTAGCCAAGTTATAAACTATGAACTTAATAATTCTAATGTTACAGGTATGGTCAGTGTTACTAAAGTAAAAGTAACACCTGACTTAAGATATGCAAAAGTATATGTAAGTGTACTAAATTCTAAAAATTTGAATAAAACTTTGGAAGGCCTAAAATCCTCTTCAGGCTTTATTAGAAGTAGAGTAGCTCAAACAGTAAATTTAAGAATTACTCCAGAACTTGTATTTGAATATGATGAATCAATAGTTTATGGAGAAAAAATAGATGCAATACTTAAAAACTTAAAAGAAGAAAATAAGAACTAAAGGAGAATATATGTCAAGTTTAGATGAGATATTAAATAAAATAAATGAAGCAAAAAACATAGTAATATTAACACATGAAAATCCAGATGGAGATGCTGTAGGAACCAGTCTAGCATTATATATGGCATTGAAAAACTTAAAGAAAAAGGTTGATTTAATAATTCCTGAATATCCAAGAGTATTTAACTGTTTGCCACAAATAAAAAACATAAAAAAATCAGGGAAAAAAGAATATGAACTAGCAATCTCAGTAGATGTTGCAAGTATTAATCAACTAAATGGTTGGGCAAGATATTTTGAAAATGCTAAGTATAGAATAGTAATTGACCATCACAGTAGCAATGCAATGTTTGGAGACTTAAACTATGTAGATATGAGTTCACCAGCATGTAGCCAAGTTATGTATGTACTATTTAGATATTATAATTGGGAGATAACTTGCGACATTGGAACATGCCTTATGGCAGGAATAATTACAGATACAGGAGGATTCCAATATTCAGGAGTATCTAAAGAAACTTTTGAAATAGCTTCAAATTTATTATCACAAGGTGTAAATATTTCAAAATTATATAAGCAATTATTAGAAACACATACTAAAACTAGTGTACAATTAAGAAAAATTGCATTAAATAGAATGGAATTTTTAGAAAAAGGCAAAATAACCTTTACATATATTACTAGAGAAGATGAAAAAAGCATAAATGCTGAATCAGGAGACCATGAAGGAATAGTAAATGAAGGTAGAAATATAGAAGGAGTTGAAGTTTCTATATTTTTACATGAAAAAGAAAACGGATTTAAAGTATCTCTTAGGTCAAATGACTATGTTAATGTTTCAGATGTATGCTTAATGTTTGGTGGAGGCGGACATATTAAAGCTGCAGGTGCAACTATGCAAGGTACACCAGAACAAATAAAAGAAAAATTAGTTAGAGAAATAAAAAGGCAATTAAAATAGGGAGAAGTAAATGAACGGAATACTTATTGTAGACAAGCAATTAGGAAAAAGCTCATTTGACATAGTAAGAGAAGTAAGAAAAAAATATAATACTACAAAGGTAGGACATATAGGAACGCTAGATCCGATGGCAACAGGAGTTCTAGCGATTCTTATTGGTGAAGCAACGAAACTATCTGATTATTTAATGGAGCATGATAAAGAATACATTGCTTGCCTTTCATTAGGACAAAAGACAGATACAGGAGATAGTGAAGGAAAAATTATAGAAACAAAAGATGTAGAAAAAAATTTAAGTAATGAAGAAATAGAGAAAACATTAAAAAGTTTTTTAGGAAAACAAAATCAAATACCACCAATGTATTCAGCTTTAAAAGTAAATGGAAAAAAACTATATGAATTAGCAAGACAAGGCATTGAAATAGAAAGAAAACCAAGACAAATAGAAATAACAGAAATCCAACTTTTAAAAGTAGAAAAAAATGAAAATATAGAAATAACTTTTAGAGTGGTATGCTCAAAAGGTACATATATAAGAGTGCTTTGTGAAGACATAGCAGAAAAGCTAAAAACAGTAGGATTTATGAAAACATTAAGAAGAACAAGAATTGGAAAATTTAAAATAGAGGATGCCGGTAAATTTATAGAATTAGAAAATATACTAGACGATAAAATAGAAGTTACAGAATTAAAAAAACTTATTAATGGAGTAGACATAAAGGTACAAAACAAAGATGGATTAATTAATTTATATAATAATCGGAAAATATTTGGGAATTGGTGAAATAAAAAACAATATATTAAAGCGAAAAATCATAATATAAAAATCCCCACATTAGCCGTAAGATTAAATATTTTAAGAGCCTGTTTTCACAGGTGGGTGTCTTGTTGAATGCTCCTGGGTTTCTTAAATAATTATTTAAGCATACACGCCACACTCAAAGGCAGACTCCCTTTAATCTATATGTTGGTTCTAAAATTCTAATCTACACGCACCATGCAGGGCATATTTAACTATATATAAAATATCATAAATTTAGAAAAAAATCAATACATATAATTATAATTGTGGTAAAATATAATTAATTAAAAATATTGTAATTCTCTGTGGCTTGTTGTCGCAACGAACCTAACGGTTGTTGCTCCAGCTAACGCATATAGCTGTTGTTGCGAAAACAAGTTTTCGACAACATCTTAATTCGCCCTTCGTTTCACTTCGGTTGGTCGCTACGCGCCACTGCCGAATTTACAATATTTTTAATTATAAATAAACCAATAAGTAGAAAGGAATAATTTAGTGAGAAAAAAAACAACCGTAATAGTAAATGGTAAAAAAAATGACAATACTAGAGTAAAAATCGTAGCAGTAATTATATTAATAATAGTTTTTTTGACAATGCTTGTTTTTACAATTTTATCAGAAATCACAAATAATAAATTTGCTTTAGAGATAGACGAATTTTCTAAGCTAAATTCAAAGACAGTATTTAGCATAGACAAAATATATATGTATAACAGTGCTGATGCAGATAGTAACGAAGAAAATAGAGCAATATGGAACATAAATGTTCACCAATTTACTGATATTGCACTATACATAAATAATAGGTCAGAGTCAAATGTTAATTATGAAAACTCAATAAAAGAAATGTATATTGACAATATAAGGTTTTCAGGTTTAGAAAAAGGAACACCGACCTTAGCATTTGAAAATGTACAAAACTTTGGAAAATTCTCAAATATTGAAGAAAATGTTATTAAAGATAGACTTGAATATACAGTAATAAATGATGGAAATATAGATTATTCTAAACCACAAATATATGCAGATTGCTCAAATCCAATACTTTTAGAATATGCAAATAAAAATATAAAAGAACACGAAATTATTTCTGACATAAGTCAAGAACTTAAATTTAATGGCGAACTATTAAGAAAAACAGGTGTATTTTTAGACAGTATAGAATGTATTTTAGCTTTTGATATAACAATTATCAATAACTATAATCAAAAGTTTATCGCAAATGTATATTTGGACATACCATTAGAAGATACACAAACAGGAGATACAATTTACAACGGAAAGTACATAAAGAAAATAGACAATACTAATCAAATTAAATTTTTTAGAGTTGAATAATGGAGCAATAATATGACAGTACATGAATTAGATAGAGAATTAGGCAAGCAAGTAGATTTAATATCAGCAGGTCTTATTATGCAATTTGTTTTAAAAATGAATAGAACTCAAATTATAATTAATTCACAAAAAGAGTTAGAAACATACATAGTAAAAAAAGCATTGAGAATTGCAAAAAAAGTAAAAAACGGATATCCAGTTCAATACGCAGTTAAAAGAGCATATTTTATGTATGATTATTTCTATGTAAATAAAAATGTTTTAATACCAAGACCTGATACAGAAGTTGTCGTAGAAAAAGCTATAGAAATAATACAAGAAATGCAAGAAAAAAATATAGGCAAAAGACTTAAGATTTTAGATTTGTGTACAGGCTCTGGATGTATAGCAATAAGCCTTGCAAAAAAGTTAAATAATGTATATATAGTAGGAGTAGACATAAGTAATAAAGCATTGAAAGTTGCTAAAAAGAATTGTAAAAATATAATTAAAGAAAATACTATAAATACAATTTATTTTTTTAAATCTAATATGTTTAAAAATATAAAAGAAGAACAATATGACATTATAATTTCAAACCCACCATACATTGAAAAAGAGGTAATTAAAACTTTAGACATAGCTGTTCAAAAAGAACCTCATATAGCACTAGATGGCGGAAAAGATGGACTTGAATTTTATAAAATAATTAAGCAAAATGTTGATAGATATTTAGCCAAAGACGGAATACTAATTTTAGAAATAGGATATAACCAAGCAAAAAAAGTAAAAGAAATTTTTAATGGAGCAGAATGTATAAAAGACTTAGCTAATAATGATAGAGTGATTGTATGGAGGAAACAATGAATTCATTTTCAGCAAGAATAAAAAAAGAATTAAGTGAATTAAATAACTTATCAAATAAAACTCTTGTAAAAGCTGAACTAGAAGGCTATTTGCTTACAATAGAGGGTAATAAATTTATAACTGAAAACGAGTACAACATTAATAGATTTAGCAAACTGTTAAATAACTGTGGAGAAAACAATTATAAAATTGAAATTCAAGGAAAAAACTTTTGTATCACATATCCAAAAAGAATTAAAATTGACAAAATAAATAAATCTGAAGAAGAAAAAAGAGCATTAGTAAGAGGTGCTTTTATGAGCTCTGGCTCAATAACAAATCCAAAAAATGTATATCATTTAGAAATAGTTTTTCAAAAACAAGAAAATGCAATGATTTTAAAAGACATTTTACAAGAAAGTGAAATAGATGTTAAAATTTTAAAAAGAGAGAAAAGTTTTATTATATATGTAAAAGATGGTGAAAATATCTCTAGATTTTTAGCATATATTGGAGCCAATAAATCTATGTTGGAATTTGAAGATGAGAGAGTTATAAAAGATATGAGAAATAAGGTAAATCGTTTAGTAAACTGCGAAACAGCTAATCTTAATAAAACGATTTCAAGCTCAGTCAAACAAATTGAAGACATAAAGCTAATTAAAGCAAAAAAGAAATTTGATAAATTAACTGCAAAAGAGCAAGAATTGGCTACTATCAGACTTGCAAATCCAGATGCAAGCTTAAGTGAATTAGGCAATTTATTAGAAAATCCAATAAGTAAATCAGGAGTAAATCATAGATTAGAAGGAATAGCAAGATTAGCAGAAGAATTAAGAAATAAATAAAAGGAAATAATATGAAAGATATAGGAATTTATATACACATTCCATTTTGCAAACAAAAATGTAATTATTGTGATTTTACATCATTTTGCAAAAAAGATGAACTAATAAAAGATTATATAGAAGCGGTAAAAAAAGAAATACAAAGTAGAAATAATTTTGACTATACTGTTAGAACTATTTATATTGGTGGAGGAACACCATCTTACATTGATACGAAATATATTAATGAAATTTTAGAAGAAATAAAGAAAAATTATTCATTTGATGAAAATGCAGAAATCTCAATGGAAGCAAATCCAGGCACTACGAATGAAAAAAATCTAGATAAATATTTTCAAATGGGCGTAAATAGATTAAGTGTAGGACTTCAAAGTTCAAATGATGAAATTTTAAAAACATTAGGTAGAATACATACATATAAAGAATTTGAGAAAATAATAGAAAGTGCTAGAAAAGTGGGCTTTAGAAATATAAATGTTGATACAATGATTGGCCTTCCAAATCAAACAATATATGATGTAGAACGAACACTTATTAATCTTATAGATTTAGAAATTCCACATATTTCAGTTTATTCACTAATCGTTGAACCAAATACAAAACTAGAAAAAATGATAGATAATAAAGAAATTGAACTTCCAGATGATGAAATGGAAAGATATATGTATTGGTACGCAAAAAGAAAATTAGAAGAAAATGAATATATACATTATGAAATATCAAATTTTGCAAAAGTAGATAGAAGATGTAAACACAATGTTGATTGCTGGAATCAAGGCGAATATCTTGGATTTGGAGTATCTAGTGCATCATATGAGAATGGTATAAGATATGTTAATACATCAAAACTTGAAGATTATATAAAAAATATTAAAAACAATGAACATTTTAAAAATGTTAAAATTGAAGAAAAACAAACTAAAAAAATGATGATGAATGAATATATGCTTTTAGGCTTAAGAAAAATAAATGGAGTAAGTCTTAAAAATTTTGAAATTAAATTTGGAAGAAGTCCATTTGAAGTTTATAGCAAACAAATAGGAAAACTATTAGAAGAAGATTTAATAAAAATAGGAAACGACACAATTAGACTAAGTAATAAAGGACTAGATTTAGCTAATTTAGTGTGGGAGGAATTTGTATAGAAAATAATAATTATAAATAAAGGAGCCTACTAAAGTAGGCTCCAAAAGCTTAAAAGGACACAAATTAATTATGACGTACTGCAACATAAACAGCATTTGGCTCTGACAAATCAGTAAAAGGCCCAACTACGACACTATCTATGTTTGCATTATACAAATTTGCAGCAATGTCCAATGCAAATATTGCCAAACAATTTATCACAAGTTTATGTTGATTTCAATAATATTAAATATAAATTTTTGATGAATAGGAAAAATTTTACATTAATAATATTGACTTTTAAGAATAATCTGTACTATTATAATATTTATAGGAAGTAAAACAAAAGCAGAAATGTGTGTTACCACCAAACTACATAGTTATTACTATGAGAAAGTGAGGTGGTGTTTATGGTAAATTTCTTTGTATTCCTAATAATTGGATTTATGACGTCTTTGACTATAAACGTAGCCTTGTTAAGTATTATATACATAATGCTAGTATGCAAGGAATAAAATAAGCACTACATTTTTGCTTGACCAGCAATGTAGTGCTTTACTAAATTATTTTGGTAATACTCATTTCTGAGTTTTATTTCCTATAATTATTATACCTTGCTCGAATGCAAAAGTCAAGTTTTATCAACTAAAAACCGAATAAGGTTAAGAAAATAAGTGTTTAGTAAAATATAATTTCAAAAATCTTGACTTTAAAAATGCTAAATGCTAAAATATTTATTGTATACATAAAAAATAGAAAGAGTGAATAAAATGAGAAAAAAGGAAAAAGAAGAAAAGCAAAATAAAAAAGAAATAAAACAAAAAAAGCATTTTGATCCGGCAAAAGGAGCAGTTAGAATTATTGCATTGTTATTAGTAATTATAATGCTTGGAGCATCATCTGCATCAGCAATTTTTTATTTAGTTTATAGCATACAAGGATTAATATAAAAATTTAAACAGAAAGGAAAAAAATAATGTTTGAAAAAGTAAATGAACAAATGCAAATAGACTTTTCAGCATATTTAAATGAACTCAGAACACAGCCTTGGCAAATCATAACGTTAATAATAGATATTATTCTAGTAGGATTTTTAATTTATGGATTTATAAAAATAACAAAAAATTCAAGGGCATTACAACTATTAAAAGGAATAGTATTATTAGTAATTATAACTGTCTTAAGTAATGTTTTTAGATTAAGAATATTAAATTTTATATTAACATCATTTATGACGTATGGAGTAATAGCTTTGCTTTTAATATTCCAACCAGAGCTAAGGAGAGCCTTAGAACAAATTGGTTCTAGCACTTTTACAAAAATGTTTGGAATAGATAAAAGTTTGAGAGATAAGACTAAAGAAGACATTTACAAAGTAGTAATAGCAGTACAAGAGATGGCAAAAACAAAAACAGGAGCATTAATTGTTTTTGAAAGAGACATTAAATTACAAGATATTGTAGAAACAGGTGTTGTAATAGATGCAGAAATATCACCACAACTTATTGCTAATATATTTGTTCCTAAAACACCATTACACGATGGTGCAGTAATAATTGCAAATAACAAAATATCATCAGCAGCTTGTATTTTACCTCTTACAGATGATAAAGATTTAGTAAAAGGACTAGGAACAAGACATAGAGCAGCCATAGGAATTTCTAAAGAATCAGATGCAGTAGCAGTTGTTGTATCAGAGGAAACTGGAAAAATTTCAATAGCGAAAGATGGAACTTTAATAGTTGACGTAGATGAAGATGCGTTAAAGAGAATTTTAATGAAAAATTTAATTATTGCTAGATTTGGGCCTGAAGAGAAAAATGATAGATTTTCTGCAATCAAAGGAAAAGTTGCTGATAGAAAAGCAAAAATAATAGAATATAAAAGTTTGAAGAAAAACAAAAAAGAAAATAAGGATAAAGAAACAGATAAAAATATAAAAGAATAAAGATAATTATGGCGAGGATTTTTTAATCCCGCTATATTATTAAGTATAAAAAAAGGAAAATAAAATGAAAAATATTAAATTAACAATAGAATATGACGGAAAAGATTTCAACCGGCTGGCAAAAACAAAATGATAGACTTAATATTCAAGGAGAAATTGAAAGAGCAATTGAAATTGTAACAGGAGAAAAAGTTGACTTAATTGCTTCAGGCAGAACAGATGCAGGAGTAAATGCCTTAAATCAAGTTGCTAATTTTAAATTAGAAAAAGATTTTCCAATAGAAAAAATTCCAATAGCACTAAACTCACAACTAAAAAAATCAATTAGAATAAAAAAGGCAGAAGAAGTAGATGAAAGATTTCACAGTAGATATGGATGTAAGAAAAAAACTTATGAATACACAATAAATAATTCAGAACAAGGAACAGCCATTTATAGAAATATGCAGTACCATTATCCTATAAAATTAGATGAAAATAAAATGAACGAAGCAGTAAAATATTTAATTGGAGAACATGACTTCAAATCTTTTAAAGCTAGTGGAACTAGTAGTAAAAATAGTGTGAGAACTATTTTTGATGCTGAAGTTAAGAGACAAGGAGAAATTATTACAATTAGATTAACTGGTAATGGATTTCTATATAATATGGTAAGAATTATATCTGGAACATTAATAGAAGTAGGCGAAGGAAAAATTTTGCCTAAAGATGTAAAGGAAATTTTAGAAGCAAAAGATAGATTAAAGGCAGGCAAAACACTTCCACCAACAGGACTTTGCTTAGTAGATGTGGTCTATGAAGAATTAAATTAATTTGTATCACCTTTTTAATATAAAAATTTAATTAATGAAAAAACTTAATAAAAA
>CANQLM010000004.1 GCA_947624735.1 uncultured Clostridia bacterium
CTGAATCTGTGGAATGAACATGTAAATCATACATTTAAAATATTATTATTTATTTTTAATAAATAATTACTCCTTTTCATTCTTAATATAAATAGTTTTACTAATCATAATTATATAATAACTTTACATAATTTTCAATGTTTTTTATTAATTTTTTACAAATTTTGTAGAATTTATAATATTTTAAGCAACCATAAATTTTTTTATTAGCTATATTTACTTGTTATACATATATATTTAATTATTTGTTTATAATTACTGCAATAAAAAAACACCTTCATGGTGTCCTCCCTCTCCTGTTGGATTATATAATGTAACTAAGACTACTACTTGCGGATTTTCAATTGGTGCAACTCCAATAAATGATGTAACATATTTTCCAGTATTTACTCCGTCTTCTGAAGTACCTGTTTTTCCACCAATATTATAGCCTTCTACTTTGGCATTTTTACCTGTTCCTTCTGCAACAACAGTTTGCATCATACTTAATACATTTTTAGATGTTTCCTCTGATAATACCCTCTCTCCTGTTACTGGCTCTATTTCTGTTACTTTTGGATTTCCATTTTCATCTGTTTCACTACTACTTATTATTTTTTTTACTAAATGTGGCTTTATATAAACTCCTTTATTTGCAATAGTAGAAAGCATTGTTGCCATTTGTATTGGTGTTACTTCAAATCTTTGTCCAAAAGCTATTGTTCCAAGTTCTACTGGTCCTACTTTTTCTTCTTTTAAGAATATTGAACCCGCTTCTCCTGGAAGGTCTATTCCTGTTGTATTAAAAAATCCAAATTTTCTCAAGTAGCTGTAATATTTTTTTACTCCTAACTTTTGTCCTAAACCTATAAATACTGGATTGCATGAATTCATTAATGCATCTCTTAAGCTCTCACTTCCATGCGGTCTATAATATCTCCAACATTTCATTTTTACACCCGCAACATCAATATATCCTACACAAGTAAATTCTCCTGCTTTATCAGTTGTTGTAATTCCTTCTTCTAATGCACTTGATGCAGTTACTAATTTAAATGTTGAACCCGGTTCGTATGTATCAGATATGGCTTTATTTCTCCATAATTGTTGCATTTGCTTTGACTGTTCTTCTTTGGGTAAACTTTCATCTACTGCAAATGGCTCATTTAAATTATAATCTGGATATCCAGCTAAAGCTAATATATCTCCATTTTGCGGATTCATTATAATAATGTTTCCACCATCTGTGCACACATTGTCTATGCATGCTTCTTTTAAATGCTTTTCTGCTATTCCTTGTATTGTTGCATCTATTGTTAGAACTAAACTATCTCCATTTACTGGTTTTATATATTCCTCACTTGTATCTTCTATTTGTCCTCCTGCTGCATCTGTTATTCTACTTATATAACCTTTAGTTCCTTTTAATATATCTTCATATTTTGCTTCAATCCCTGACAAGCCTTGATTATCACTACCGCAAAAGCCTATTATCTGCGATGCTAAGTTATTATATGGATAATATCTTTTTGTATCTTCATCAATATTTACTCCTTGAACTATATTATTTTCTGAAAGCCAAGCTCTTAGTTCATTTGCTTTTTCATTTTCTACTTTACTTGCTATTGTTTCTATTGATGAACGTTTACTTACCTTTTTTAGAGTTTTTTCATAATCTAATTCAAATAATTCTGAAAGCTTTTGAGCTACTTTTTCTTTGTTTTCAATTATTGTTGGATTTACTGTTATAGTTTGTACTGTACTACTTATTGCTAATATCTTTTCTCCTGATGCATCATATATTGTTCCTCTTTGTGGATTTACTCCTCTATCTGAAGTTTGTTGCAAATATGCTTTTCTTTGCAATTCACTTCCTTCTACAAATTGCAAATATCCAATTCTAATAATTAAAAGAAATAAAGCTAATACTGTTAAAAGCATAGCATTTCTCATTCTCTTTTTTAATGACTTTTTTCCTACCATTTTTTTACTTAAATAAATAGCTCTCTACTTATTTAATCTCCTTATATTAGATTTAGTTTTTAAGTTTCCTATAAACTCTAATATAAAGATTATTAGCTTTATTGTTATTTATGCAAAATATTAGCAGTAACTAATATTACAATTATATTAAATTTTTTCACTTTATCTTTTATTTTTCGACATTTTGTGATAAAAATATTTTAATAGGTTACTTTGGGAGGCTAAAAATTATGAATTTTAAAACTTGTATTCGTTGTGGATGCTTCTTTTCATCAGAAGATTTAGTTTGTCCTAATTGCAAAGCTAAGGATGAAATTGATAAAAATTCTATAAAACAGTATCTTGCAAATAATGATATTCCTGAAAATGCTGAAAGTCTTTCTTTTTATTCAGGGGTATCTGTTAAAAATATAAATAGATATTTACAAACAAAAGAATTTTCTAATTTAAAAAATTCTTTTGATATAAAGGAACTTTAATTAAATAAGAACAACAAAAAACTGGGTATCTTCTTTTTGAAGTATCCAGTTTTTTATTCACCTTTTAATGTTTTTAATAATTTTTGGAACCAACTTTCTTGTTCATTTTGAACAGTTGATGAAGTATGTGATTCTACATAATCTTTCTTTTGTAAGCTAATATAAACTTTTTGATTATTATCTAATTTCTGCATTCCTAACTTTTCTTTTGCTGCTTGTTCTATATTGTTTATATTCATTCCTTGCTCAATACTAACTTTAAGCTGAGCATTTTGTTTTTGTAATTCTGATAAAGTGCTTTTTAGACTTTCTTTCTCTGTAAATCTTGAATTTATTAGTGCATATCTATAACTTATGGTTAATAGTACTACAAATGCTATTCCTATTTGTATGATATGTCTTATATTTTTCTTAGTCTCAATTATTTGAGCTCTTTTTACTTGTTTTCTTAATTCATCCCTAGTATTTACTGTTGTTTCACTCTTTTTTCTTTTAGGTAATTCTTTTTCTTTTCTAGGACTAGTTTCATATTCATAGTAATTAATCATAAGTTATCACCTCTTTTCTTTTAAATCTTTTGTTTTATTTTGCTATATTATCTTGTTTTTCTCTTCTTTCGAAAATTCTTAATTTAGCACTTTGTGCTCTAGAATTTATTTTTAATTCTTCTTCAGATGCTTCAATCGGTTTCTTATTTATAATTTTTCCAAAAGATTTATATCCACATATACAATATGGAAGGTCTTTTGGACAAGTGCATTTTCCTTGTGCCTCAATGTAGGCATCTTTTACAGCTCTATCTTCTAATGAGTGAAATGTTATTATGCACAATCTTCCGCCTTCTTTAAGAAGTTGTATTGAATCTAAAACTGTATTATATAATGGTTTAATTTCGTTATTTACTTCAATTCTTATTGCTTGAAATGTTCTTTTTGCAGGATGTCCATCTTTTGCATAAGGTTTTGATTTTGCTATTATATCTGCTAGCATTTTAGTTGTTGTTATTTCTTGTTTTTTTCTATATTCACATATATTTCTTGCAATGGCTCTTGAAAATTTTTCTTCACCATATTCAAATATGATTTTTGCTAAGTTTTCCTCTGAATATTTATTTACAACATCTAAAGCAGAAAACTTTTGGCTCTTATCCATTCTCATATCTAAAATGTTGTCGCTATTATAACTAAATCCTCTTTCCCTTTCGTCTAATTGGTAAGATGATACACCTAAGTCTAGCAATATGCCGTCTACTTTATCTATATTTAACTCTTGTAAAATTTGCTTAATATCATCATGATTTCCATGTACTAATTTATAATTGGTATAAGGTTTTAAATTTTCTTTTGCTGCTTTTAATGCTTCTTCATCTCTGTCAATTCCTATAAGTAAGCCCTTTTCAGATAATTTTTCTATTATTTTTTTACTATGTCCTGCTCCACCTATTGTACCATCAACATAAATACCATCTTGTTTTATGTTTAATCCTTCTATAGTTTCATTTAGTAATACAGGAATATGTTTAAATTCCATTTGCACCTCTTTTTAATATACTCTAAAATACTGCAAAATCGCTTAAATACTTGTATTTAAGCCTTTTATTACTGCAATTATAAAATTCTTTTAGTTGGCATATAACCAATATATGCCAACTAAGTTTTTTCATTTGTTAAATTCTTTTGTATATTATAGAGTTCTTTAGTGAAATAGTTTTCTTTAGAAATTTACTACTTCATTTGTTCGAATTCTTATATTGTTTTATTTTGTGGGTTTCTTATATTTTTATCTTTTGTAAAGTTTTTAGCTTCTATCTTTTGTAAAACCTTAAATTTTTATCTTTTGTGCCACTTTTATTTTATCTTTTGTTATGGATGCATAAATATCTTTAGTTTCTTTTTTTATTTTATCTTTTGTAAAATTTTATCTTTAGTAAATCTTATTTTTTGTCTTTTGTAAAGATTTATATAAACTTTTGCAAGTTATATACCAAGCATTCCGAGATTTGCCATATTTTCTGCAATTTGGTCAGCTGAAAGATTTTCCTCACTATTATATTTTTTCCATTTTTCCTTATCCCAGATTTCAATACGTGTTCCTACTCCAGTAATCATTACTTCCTTTTCTAGTCCTGCATATTCTCTTAAGTTGCTTGCTACTAGAAATCTTCCTTGTTTATCAATCTCGCACTCTACTGCTCCTGATAAGAAAAATCTGACAAAGTCTCTCGCATTTTTATTGGTTAGTGGTAATGTTTTAAGTTTCTCTTCAAAGTTGTTCCATTCATTTTGTGAAAATCCAAATAAGCATCCATCTAGTCCTTTTGTTATTATAAACTTGTCGCCTATGTCTTCTCTAATTTTTGCTGGCATTATTAATCTGCCCTTAGCATCTAGAGAATGTTCATATTCTCCTATTAACAACTTTGATTCACCTCCTACCACTATCAACCACTTTGTACCACTTTTCACTTAAATTTTAATACAAGAAAAAAGAAAATGCAATAGTTTTAATAAAAAAAATTTTTATTTTTTTATTAAAATCTAAAAAAAATTATAGTTTTGTGCCTTGTTGTCGCAACAAACCTAAAGGCTGTTGCTCCAGCTAACGCATATAGCTGTTGTTACGAAAACAAGTTTTCGACAACATCTTAATTCGCGCTTCGCTTGGTCGCTACGCGGCACTTTCACTATAATTTTTTTTAGATTTAATTAAATAAAATAAACTATTTTATTTTCTTTTTTTCAGCTCTATCGTACATTTCTTCTCTATTTTTTCTTCTATCTATTACATAAGTACTTCCATATATTGTTTTTGCTAAGTGTTTTACTGCAGCTCCCGCTTCTCCAATTTCTAGTGTATTTTTGAATCTGCCTTTTGCTACATCTACTACTCCTATAGATATTGATGTTAGTGGGTATTGTTCCATTATTCCTTTTCTGTTTTCAACTTCTAGATATCCTCTTTCAATATCTTCTTTATTAAAGAACTTATGTAACCCAGAGTCAAATTCTGCAATTATTCCCTGGCTTATTTTTTCATAGTCATCTCCTTCAGTTATTGCTATAAAGTCATCTCCACCAATATGTCCAACAAAATTATTTTCATTTTGCTCACCTTTTAATATATTGTCTAGTATAACTTTAGCTGTATATTTTATTATTTCATCTCCATTTGAAAATCCATAAGTGTCATTGTAGGCTTTAAAATTATCCAAATCTATATAAAGCATTGCAAATTCTTTTTTATTTGCTAATCTCTTTTTCATTTCTGCTTGTATTTGTACATTTCCAGGAAGTCCTGTAAGAGGGCTTACCATTCTATTTGAATTTAAAAGTCTTAATATATTTTTTATATTATAATATAGGATTTCTTTGTCTACTGGTTGTTCTAAATATAATTCTACTTCATTTTTTAATACATCTATTATATGTTTTGTATCTTTGTTAGATGAAACAATTATTATTGGAGTAATTGAATTATCCTCATCACTTCTTACCATTTTACAATATTCAATAGTATCACCATTTAATTTGTCTTCATTTATGACTAAAATATCTGGTATGTTTTTCAATACTAAATCAAATTGTTCTGGTAATATTTTTTTTATTTTCGTTCCTTTTTCTTGTTTAAATTCTAATTCTAGTTTTTCCTTTAGCTCGTTTTCAGTATCTACTACATAAATATATTTCATTTATATATCCTTTCACAAATTAGATTTCTGCTGTAATTTTATCTGTTGCTTTTAAACCATTTATATTAGTTACTTCAATTTCTATAGTATGAGTTCCTTTTGTTATTGGTAATCTTGCTGTAACTTCCTTCATATTTAGTGGATTTTCTCCACTATCAGATTCCACACCATCAACAGTCATTTTAATTCTACTTATACCTTGGTCATCTTTAGCAGTTAAAATTAGATACTCTTCATCTTTTGCAAGTGTAAATGTTGGTTTATTGTCTCCTATTACATTTTCTGTTCTTGTTTCTTTATTTCCTTCTTTATCTACCGCTGTAATAGTTAGTTTATTTTGTCCTTGTGCTACCTCAACACTTGTATTAATTTCTTTTAAATTATCTTCTACATCTACTCTTTTTGGTTCTTCTTCGTTCCATGCATATGTTATATATGACATTTGCATATCATCTGTTGCTTTAATATTTAATTTTGTACCGCTTATTGCTACTTCTATAGTTGGTTTGCTTACATCTAAACTATCATATACATATTGTTTATAATAATAAGATTCACTGCCATAGTAATCAGTAACAGTCATATTAAGCATATTGTTTCCATTAGGAATTTGGATTACTGTTTCAAATGAAACTGTTCCATCTCCTTCTAATTCAACAGGTTCTCCATCGTTCCACTTATATACAAACTTTTTAATTGGATATCCAGATTGTATTGTTATTGTTGCTTCTTTTCCAGCTTGTACTTGAGATACTTGTACATTATCTTCTAATTTTTCTCTATTAGATATTAATGCATAAGTTGATTGCCCTATTAATACAATTCCAAAAATAATTAAGCATATACAAAATATTCTAACTACTTTGGCTAAGTCAGCTTTATTGCTTGTTACGTTTGCTCTTTTTATTGATTCAAGTTTTGGTTCTTGTTTTTGTTTAACTATTGGTTCGTTTATTTGTGGTTGTCCATTTTGTGGATTCTCACCCATTGATAATATTTGATTCATTTTTTCTCCTCTTCAGTTTTATTTTAATTGCATTATAGCATACCGTTTTTTCAAAGTAAACAATTATTAAAAAATAGATATGCATTTTTATACATATCTATTTTTCCCTATTTATTGGTCTTTTATTATTATATTACATATTTTTTAATTATAAAAGTTCCTAAACCAATTATAAATATTGTTCCAGCTATTATTGCTATATATGTTGGTGCTGAACCAGTTACTACTGTTAAAATTACTGGTGCATCGTCTATATCGTCTTCTCCTTCTTTTTTGTTGTTTGGTGTTGAGTCTATATCAGGAGAATCTGATGGATTATCATCTTCACTTATTTCAGCAACGTTTACTTTAAGATTTAGATTATTTTCTCCATTAATCCAAGTAAGAACAACATCTATTGTTACAGATTCGCCAGGTTGTAATAATGTATCTTTTAATTGGTCTGTAACTATTTTTCCGTTAACTTCTTTCCATTTTGGATTATCTGCTTGGTTGAATTTAAGTCCATCTGGTATATAGTCTGAAATTTCTGTTGCATATCCAGCTATTTCACCTTCGTTTGTAATTCTTATTTGATATCTAAATTTTATTATTGTGTTTTCTATTCTGTCTTTATTTAATTCAACTTTAACAACAGGTTCTGGATCTTGTTCAGCATAGTGTCCTGTATCCATTTCTTTTTGGATACCATCTTCAATTAGTATTGCTTGACTAACCCATTTTCTTAAAGCTAAGTCAAAATATTTAACATATACGTGTTCAATATCTTGGTCATCTTCGCCTTCATTCCATACATCTGGAGTTGAGTCTATATCATCAACATCTTCTCCATCTTTGTCTGTGTCTTTACTTATTTCTGCACGGTTTGTAAGAATTCTGTCAGATGTGTTTGGTTCTGTAACTCTAAATGCTATTTGTACATCTCTGTAATCAGGTATATCCATTGTTTCAGGATCAAATGCCTCTATTAAGTTCTCTCCTTCTGTTGTTTCTTGCTCTTTTGATAGATAATCTGTTCTAATTGAAACTGCTTTACTTACATCAGTTGTAACATTTCCATCTGCATCATATAAAACCCATCTATATTTTAAGTTTGTTTCATTATCTGGTAAAAATACTAATCCTTCTGGAATATCATCTTTTATTTCTGCTGCATATCCTGATTTAGTACCTTCATTATATACTCTTATTGTGTATATAACTACATCATTTTGAGCAACTCTTACTGGTGTTTTTGGATGAGTATATGTCATTGATGTTACTTCTTTTCCATCTACAACAGTACCATATCTTGATGTATCTACTTGTGGCTCTCTATTAGTTATTGATTCATCATTTACACCTGTAATAAATTTTCTTAAGGCTAAATCAAATTTTTCTAATATAACTTTTTCAAAGTCGTCATCATCTTCTTGACCTTCATAGTGATAATTTTTATCTGATAAATCATCCTTGTTAGTATCTTTACCTTTATAGTCTGGTAAATTACTATCTTGTGGTAGAATTACATTTTTTTCATTATCTCTATCTGGAAGATTAGAATCGTTACTGCTTGCAGTAATTTCTGCAATATTTGTTAGTTTTTTAAGTGATGGTGCAGTATTTGATACTTTGCATCTAATTTGTACTTCTTTATAAGATAAATTGTTTGTTGTACCATCAAATGCTTTAATTAGATTTTCTTCTTCGTCATGTTCCTTTGATAGATAATTTGTTTTTATAGTTCTTTGTGTTCTATCTTGTGGATCTATTTGCCATAAATATCTTTGATTTAGCTCATCTTCTGGTAAAAATTCTAATTCTGGTGGCAAATGGTCTACTATTTCATCAACATATCCATCTATTTGTCCTTCATTATATACTCTTATTGTATATGTTACTATATCACCTGTTGAAACACTTACAGGGGTTTTTAAATGTTCATAACTTGCAGTTGTTTCTCCATTTAATAGTGGATTTACATTTACTTGTGGTGCTCTATCATATTCACCGTTTGTTTTTAGTTCATTGTTATTTACTGCTGTAATAAATTTTCTTAAAGCTAAATCGAAGTATTTTCCTTGTAATACTAGGTCTTCAAAGTCATCATCATCTTGGTATCCCTTACCTTGAGTTGATGTTCCTGGTGCATATGAATTTTTTTCATCATCTGTTAAGTTCTTTGGTTGAGAGTCTCTATCTTGAACATTTGCATCATTGTAATCAGCTGTAATTTCTGCAACATTTTTTAAATGTGTATCTGTAGATTCTGTTGTTGCAACTACTCTACATTCAACTTCAACATCTTTATATGAAATAGAGTAATCTCCATTTGGATTTTTATCAAATGCTTTAAGTAAATTTCTTGATGAATTTTGAGTTCTAGATAAATAATCAGTTTTAATAATTTTGCTATTTTGTTCATCTTCTACCCAACGATATGTTGTATTTATTTGACTCTCATTTTGTGGTACTAATTCTAGTCCATCTGGAAGATAGTCTGTAATTTCTTCTGCATATCCATCTATCTCGCCTTCATTATATACTCTTATTTTATATATTACTTTATCACCTGTTTTTACTGCCAACGCATTTTTAGGATGTGTTTTTTGTGTTGTAGTTCCATTATCTAATGCTGAAGAACTTCCTGTTGCTAGTGCTCTTAAATTTTCTTGTGTAATTTGTGGTTCTCTACTTGGTGAAACTTCTTTACCTGCAATTTGTGTTACAAATTTTCTAAGAGCTAAGTCAAATTTAGGTTTCACAATTTGTTGCACATCTTCTGTATTTATAACTTGTGATTTTCTATCTATTATTACAACTGGCTGATTAACTTCAACAGCATTTTCTTTAGTTGACCAATATTGTACGCTTTTTGTTTCTTGAGTAGCAGAAATATCTAGAGTTACTTGTGATACTGATGTGTTTGCTGGTAATTGTATATAAAAATCTGTTCCTAATGCTGACAATATTTTTTCACTAGTTGTAGCTCCACTAATTACTGTTTCATCTTCCTTAACTAATGTTATATTAGATATTTCTCTTAAAGATTCATCTAATACTTTTGCTTCAAAATTAGTATATCCGCCATTTAATTGTACATTGTAAGGACCAACTAAATAATAATTTCCATTTTTAAATGTTACTGTTGCTCTTGACTTATCAAGATTTATTGTAGTTTGTGCTAGACTTTCTTCACTTGAAGCATATTGATAATCTGCATGATTTTGTGGTTCTTCTATTAAATATCTGTATAATTTATCTATTGGATTATCAGCTAAATCAAATCCATATTTTGAATCTAAATTTTCTTTTGCTTGTGAAAGTTCTTTTTGAACAGCAAATGTTGAAGAACTAGATGGTTGATATTCGTCTCCTTTATTGGTTATATACCAAATTGCTGCTTGTTGTATTACTTCTATTACATCTTTAAATTCATCTTCATCAGTTATTTTTTCAGTAAAGTCTGATTTAGTTAAATCTACCTGACTTAATAAATTTTCTACTGATTCTTCGTTTTCTGGAATGCAAATATTATCTAACAACCACATTAATTTATTAAATTCTTGTTCTTTAGGTAAAACATTTCTATATATTTCTGGTATATTGTCATTTGGATTTTTTAAATCAAAATAAACTTCATAGTCAATTACTTGCTGACTTATACCTGTTTCAGCAGATCCAAAGCCTCTACCATCTTTCAAACAATATATTACTTGAGATTCTTTACTTAAATCTTGTGTTTGTCCCGTACTATCATATTCTACAATTTTAATTACTGGGATAGTAGGTTTTGTACCTAAAGTTGTTCCAGAAGTATAAAATCCTGTTTTTCTTCCGTTTCCGTTTTCATATAATCCTAATTTTTTTATACTTGTTGCATTTGTTGCCAAACTGCAAGTATTACATAATATTATTGTCATAATAAAAATGAATATTAACAATACTACTTTGTTTACTTTTTTCATTAAATATTCCTCCGCCTTTTACACCTAATTATACATATATAATATTATAATATATTTAATTCTTAAAATCAATATTTTACATATATTTTTACCTATTTTTTAAGTAATATTTATCATTTTTAAATTTAACTAATTTATTTTTATTTAAGGCTTACTTAGGTTTAAATTTATATATATTTTTTAATATACCTATGGTTGTATTTATAAATTTTAAAAATAAAATCAATTGAAAAACATTGACTATATATCAATTTATATTAATAACATTATTATAATGCTATTAATATAAAATGGCAAAATTTCAACTATTGAATTGAAATTTTGCCATTTTTTGTTGTTTTGGAGGCGAGTGAGGGAGTCGGACCCTCCATCAGAGTTTTGCAGACTCGTGCCTTACCGCTTGGCTAACTCGCCGATTTAAAATTTACTATTTGTTTTCGCATACTGACACTGTAGCTCACTTCGTTTCGCACAGTCTCAGCAGCTTGGCTAACTCGCCGATTTAAAATATATTAAAAAACTTTTGGGTGGAGCGGGAAGCGGGGCTCAAACCCGTGACCTTCGCCTTGGCAAGGCGACGCTCTATCAACTGAGCTATTCCCGCATATAATTGCTACCAATCAAAAGCAATTATAATCTTACCAAAATTTTAGGTTTTTGTCAAGGTAAATTGTGCATTATTTATTTTAATTTTGTATCTTAGATAATCATATGTCACACTTTTTTGAAAATTATATACTTTGAGTTCCTTATCTTGTTAATTTAGCAAAAATATAAAAATAATCAATTATTCCTCTTCTTTCCACTGTTTTAGCCGTAACTATATCAATTTCTTCAATAATTTCTTCTCCATTTTTTATAACCATTGTTCCTATTTTTCTTCCTTTTTCAACTGGTGCTTCAAGATAATTTAATGTATTTATTTCTATATTTATTGTTTTATCTGTTATAATCTTTTTTATTTTAATTTCACTTGTTTCAAGTTCAATTCCATTTCTGCCTTTATTTATATATATTCTATTTTTATTTACTTCATTCCAACTTGTAAATTCTCTTTTTGCTATTTCTTCTATGTTTTCTGTTCTATATGTTTTATATGCATAGTCAATTAACTTTATACTATCTTTTGCCCTATCTTTTCTTGTGTCTGCTCCTAGCACTACTATAATTAAGTCCATATCACTTCTTTTTACAGCAGTAACTAGACATCTTCCTGCATTATTTGTAAATCCAGTTTTTACTCCATAAACACCTTCTACATTTGCAAGCAAAAGTTCATTTGTATTTTTTATTTCTCTAGAATTTCCATTTATAGAAATTGTTTTATATTGGGTTTTTACAATATTTGCAAATGTTTTATTTCCTAATGCATAGTCTGTTAATTTTGCAAGTTCAAATGCTGTAGTATAATGATTTGGATTATCTAAACCGTGTGGTGTAACAAATTTAGTATTTTCTAATCCTAATGAAACTGCTTTTTCATTCATCAACTTGGCAAATCCCTCTATACTGCCTCCTATATATTCTGCAAGTGCGACAGCTGTATCATTTCCTGATCTTAGCATTAATCCATACAACAAATCATTTACACTTATTTTATCACCCACACTAATTCCAAGAGTAGAGCCTCCAGTTCTAGCTGCCTTTGCATCAATTGTAACTACTTCATTAAGATCCTTACAATTTTCTATAACAATCATCGCTGTCATAATTTTAGTAGTAGAAGCCATTGCTGTCTGCTTGTTTTCATCTTTTCCATAAATAGCTGTTTTTGAATTTCTATCAAATATGACATATCTTCTAGAGTTTAATGTTGGTTTCTGAGTATTATTACTTGTTGGAGTAACATTTTTTTCATTTTCTAATTCAGTTAATATATTTTGATATAAAATTTTCTCATCATCTTCATCATCTTGTGTATTAGCTAATGAATATGTACTAATTAATGATATTATTATTATAATAGTTAATAAAATTTTTAATTGTTTGTTTAAAAATTTTCTCATTAAATGTTTTCCTTTCACTTTTAGGATTTGTAATTTAAAATATTTTCAACTATGATAGATATTTTCATTTATGATAAATGCTTTTTAGGTATAAAAAAATCACCTATCAAATTATATGTTAATAGGTGGTTTTTATGATTTAAAATTTAATTTAATCTATTTTAACTTAACGTTGAAACTATACATTCTCTCTGCTAATCCTGATGTATTTTCCATATCAATTTCATAATTTTCTAAAACTCTAACACTTTCTAAACTTAATTCTGTAGGTTCTTTACCATCATCATAAAATTTATCAAATATTAGTACTACATCTTCTGTTGAATTTGGGTTTATTATAATTGTTGCATTTGAATAGTTGCTTACTTTTCTTTTTTGGTCTCCTAAATTTAGTGTTACTTCTGTATTTACAGAATTATCAACTAATACAATATATTTATCACTTTTATTTGTAATTGTTACATTATATCCTTCTTTTCTGTAACTCATATCTTTTGAATTAACTGTTACCCTTAAATAGTCATCTTCCGCAACTTTATTATATTCTTGTGTTCTTATAAATCCTTGATTTGATATTTTAAAACTATTATTTTCTTTTCTTACTGCTATTTTTTCTTTGTAAGGCTCATATCCTCCAGTAGTACCAGTTACTTCTATGTCATCTGTTATTACTATATCATAAATATAAATATCATCAACATTTGAATAATTTTGCAAATTATATATTTTAGCTGTTGTAAAAATATTATCAACATATTCTTTAAACAATTCCAAATCGCCATATAAATACTCTTTGCAATCTTCTGTTAACAAATTATATGCTTGTTCATAATTTTTGCTATTACAGTATTTAAAAAAATTATCTATAGTATCTTTTACAGTTTTTCTATAAGCTGTTGGAACACTTCCTCCATCATCAATTACTGGATTATCAGGCGAATACGTATTTATAAGTTGTGATTCTCTTGGTCTATTTTTTAGATATTGATTTATTACAAAAATTATCAACCAAATCACAAAAGCAATTACTATTATTCTACCATATTTTTTAAAGAAATTTCTTATTGCCATTGTTATTCTAGCATTTAGATTCATATTAATCTCCTTCTACTTGGAATGATATTGTAAAATCATTTACTCCTTTTTCTCTTATTACTACTCTTTTAGTAATTGCATTAAAATTATTATCGAATAAGTCTTTAATTTCTACAGTTAGTACAAATAATTCCCCTTGCCTATCAATATCTGTATAATTTACAACTATATTTTTAGGGTAATTTGTAAAATAATTTTCAAAATCTTGTATTGATTTAAAGTAATTATTTCTAAAATCTTCATTTAATAGTTTATATGCATTTTCATAATCTCTTTTTTCAATATAATTTATAAATGTACCAAAATACGTTTGCATTCTACTTCTCTCTGGCATATTAGTTATTCTATCATCTATTTTATTTTGCATTTCTTCGTTTGTCATTTGATAATTATTTGGTTGAAATATATTTTCACTTGTTATATTAGTTACATTTTTTTCCTGATTATTATTAATAAATATTAAAATATTTATTGCAATCATTACAAGTACACCTATTATTAACAATATATTTACTATTTTTTTATCCATTTTAGTTTCCTCTTTATTGATTTAAATTATTAATATCGATTTCGTTTAAGTTAATATTTGGATCTAATTCATGAATTTTATCTAAAATGTCTTGATTATTTCCTTTTATTTTTATAGGTTTTTCTACATTTTCATCATTACTTATACTTATTATAAGGTGCATTTCATTTTCATCACTAAAGTAAAGTTTTACTTCGAAGCTAGTATAATCCTCTTCGTTTCTCAAACTTTCATAATTAATACTATAGTTTTTAAAAGCAGTATTTCCGTAAGTCCATTTCATATTATTTATTTGATATGCAACTGATATAAAATCATCCTGAGTGGTTATTCCTAGCTCCTGCATTAGTTCATTATTTATGGTAAAATATTCTCTTTTTTCATTTTCACTCTTTAAACTAGTTGCAGTTTTTAAATTACTTATATTTTTAACAAAAGTACTAATTTTATCAAGTACTTCTATCTTTTTTATATTTCCAGTATAAGTATCATATATTTTATCTAAATCTGATGCACTAGTAATTAACATATTGTCACTTGTCTGTGATAAATTAACTTTTACTTTTAAGGCTATATCATTATCAAATGTAAAAATCATATTAAAACATATTATTCCGTTTTGCAGTTGTGATATTGATGCTAATTCCATTCCATACTCATATAATACAACATCATTAGCATTAAATATATTTTGTAGTTGTTTTCCTATCATTATAAATTCTTCCTCAGAATTTATGTAATAGTTTTGCATAATAAAAGTATTGTTTTCTTGAAAATATGATTTTAATTGTTCAGTATTTAAGTTATGTATTTCATTTTTCAAGCTTGAAATTGATTCAATAAATTTGTACATATTTTTTTGTAATTTCTCCATACTGATTTTAGGAGAATACTCATTATAAATTGAATCTAATCCCTTTATTTCTAATAATTTTTCTTCTTGTGCTGAATCTTCTAGATAAAAATTTTCAAGACCATTAGAAGAGATATTATTTGATCTAGTTTTATAATATATTACTTGTCCTATTGCTAAAAATATAAGTAGTACAATCATTACTATTAAAAACTTTTTCATTAATATCTCTCCTCTTTTTAATATGTCCTTGCTCTTCCTATGTCAATTCCTACATCATTTGAGCTGTTATTCATTTTTTTCTTCATACCTTCTTCATATTTGAAGTTATTCTCTTGTCTCATATATATTTCAATATCTTCTATTAAAGATTTATCTATGTCAACCATCACTACTTGTAAATCTTCTGTAGCATCTCCTATTTTGCTTCCTCTTAAAACATCTCCTGTTACTACTGTATTAGTATCTATTCCTTTTATTTTCATTGTCATTCCTACAAGAATATCTTTATTTATATTTTTATAATAATCTCCATAAATATACTCTAATAATTTTACTGTATCATCACTCATTTGTGTAAATGCCAATTCAACAGTACCATCATCTAAAATAGATACTTTTGCATTTTCAGGTGCTATTATTTCTCTTCCTTTAACATTTTTTATTGTCATACCAAATTCATTTGCATCTTTTGTGATTTCAAATTTTTCATTTTTATCATCTGTTTTTATTAGCCAAAGCATCGCATTTTCTAAGTCAGTTGTTAGTTCTTCTTCAGTAAAGTATCCTAAATCTTTAACTAAATCTTTAAGATTTCTATATACAAAGTCTGCCTCTTCAGTATGCATATTCTCTAACATATTAAATGCTGCTAAAGCATTTGGTTTATTGTCTTCAAATGAGACTTCTTCTTTTTCTACTTCTGGCATTTCAGTATTAAAGAAAAGTTTAACCAATTCTGGAATACTATGTCGAGTTGTTATCCATCCTCCACCATATAGAGTTTCATATCCTTTTGCATTCTCAATAGCATTTGCTGTTCTAATCGTTCCATCATATCTATAATATTTATCTTTAAAAATGTCTATTATTGCTTGATTTGGTCCATATGCTTCTGGTTCACAAACTTGATATACAATACCTTCGTCTGCTGTAAGAGTTGCATTTAATTCTACTTCTATATTATCTTTTACTAATGCACTTGAATCATCTGCAGGTGCATATTTAATTTTCTTTGTAGCAGATTTAGCTTTTTTATAAACTCCTTTAGAAAAATCTATATCTTCATAAAACCAGTGATTTGTAACACTTTCAATATATGGCCATTTTACACCATCTATTCCTGCACCCATTCCTCGTGCAGTTATTTCGGCTAATTCAAACAAATCATCATATGATATTCCATCTAAACCTGGTACCTGTCCAGAGCCTCTCGTTATATAAACATAGTATTTATCATCTTTATTAGTCCAAAAGGTTACTTTGCTAAATAAACCACCAACACTATGTAGAAAACTTCTTATTATAGAATTAGAATCTTCTATTGCGTTTCTTATATTAATTCCCCAAAGATTTGCTTGTACTAATGGATTTTTGGCCTGTTCCATTATGTTTAAAAATAATTTGCTTCTTTTTTCTGGGTCATTTCCTACATTCTTTTTTATTTCGTCATAAAAGTTTATGCTTCCCTGATGAGTAATTTCAGTTGTCGTTGAACCAGTTGTATTAGTTGAATTTCCACTCTGTGTACTATTTTGAACTGTTTCTTTATATTCATAATCTAACTTTTCAGCACTTAAGCCATAGTCAATAAATGCATCAATTATTTGCTGACTACTTATATTACTACCATTTGGACTTTTGGCGGATGTATCATAGGTAACATTAATATCTTGTAAGACTATATTTACTTTTGTGTTAATACTTTTATCAGTTGCAACTCTATATGCTAAATCTGGCATCATAGTTGATAAATGTAATGCTAGCATTAATTCTAAAGGTCTACCATATTTAGATGTCCATGTAGATAAATCGTAACTAAATACACTACCCCATTGTATTTTTCCACTATTAGTATTAAAAAAATCTAAGATTGGGCTATATATTGCATTTGTATAAACTATCATTTTTTCGTTATCTCTATCTATTTTTACATAATCAACTGGCTTAAATTGTCCAAATACATTGCCTAGAGCACTATTGGTATTAAGTATATTAATCATACCTGTTGAGATATCTTCAGAGGTTTCATATTCACTTTGTCCTAAAGTTACAAATCTTTTTATGCCAGAAGCTACTTGCATTAATCCACCATATATACTTACTTCTGCTAAAGCATAAGTATTTTCACTTGTAGCTAAGTAGGCTTTTAAATAGTTTTTATTATCTGCAGATGTATCTATTTTTTTCAATGTTCTTGAAGTTAAAGATTCATTTTCTTCTTTTTCTTCATATTCTGGTATTCCAAATCCATAACTTTCAATATCATATCCCATATCTTGTAAATATTGTCCTAACCCAACTATATCATCTTCAGTAATACCTGCTGTAGTCTGGTCTCCTGTAAACCATCCTGTCCAATTTGCCCAAATACCCATTGCTACTTTTTTTACTTTTTCTAGTACCATACCTGGCATAGTTAAGAAAAATGCAAGATTACCAATTAGAACAATTATTACTAATATTACTGATATTGCAATAATTATTGGAATTATATTTGCTGCAATAAAAGCTACTACATGTGGTTTCTTTAAAACTTTTTTTACAGCTGTCCCTGCAGTCTTTCCAGCTTTATTTACTATATTTTTCGCAGTACCCTCTTTATCTATCTTATCAGAAGCTGAACCAGGGCCTAATTCTTCATTATTATCTGTATTATCTTGATTTTCTATGGAGCTCACCTCCTATTTTGAATATCTACTTCAACTTTTTTATATGTTTTCTTCATCTTGTGTTCTTCTTTGTGACGCTCTTCTCTGATTTTCTTGAAAATTTTCAAATTTTTGTTTTATTGAACCCACAAATCTATCTCCTGCACTAAGTTCAGAAATAAATCCATTGTTAATATCTTTAACTGTTTGTTTTGCTTGTTTTATTATTTTCTTTTCATCTAATCCTTGTCTTGCATATTGTATTTGAAGTCGTTGCATAGCATCTCTTAATTGTATTTCTTCATCTGTTTGTGCTATCTTTGTTCCATCTGCAAATTCTAATGCATTATTAGTTAAATCATCTAAAGTCATATTTTGATTTCCTGCATTTTTATATCTATTAACTGCTTGAGCCATTTCTCTCTGTCTTAATTTTAAATCTCTTTTTTGTGCATATTGCGCTCCCAAACCATATCCTGCTACTCCACTAGTGAACATTGCTGTTGGATTTCCAGTAGCTAGTCCCAATGTTCCAGCTACTGCTGCACCAAATAATCTTGGTGATACCTCACTAACTCCATTTAGTACTCTTCCTATAAATTGATTTTTCTTTGGTCTATTATTTGCACTTTGATTATTGTTTTGTGCTGTTGGTGGTATTGGTGTCGTTTGTATTGGTTGTTGTTGTGTTGTTTCTGTTGGTGGTATTGTTACTGTTGCTGTATTAGATTGTGTCGGTGGTAATGAGTTTGATTGATTTTGACTATTTTGAGAATTTCCATTTGCAAAATTTTTAATTGCTCCTCCTCCTGCTCCAGCTTTCTTTGCCCCATTTGTTACAGTACTTACCAATGTACCAACTACTGCAGCTTGTGCTACTGTATCAGCCATACTTTGAGTTTCAAAATGGAAAATATGTTTAACAATTTTTTCAGCAGTATATATAAATATTAATAATGCTATAGCTATTACTGCTTTTGTTAATCCAACTCCACCAGTCCAACCCGTGTTTTCTGTCATCAATTTTATTGCAGTTGTTCCTAAAATTAAGTATGACACACAATGAAATGGTTGTATAAGAATATTATATATAAATTCCTTTAACCATACATTTAATGCTTGAGATCTTCCATCTCCCATTTTATCTATTGAATAAGTAATTGTAACTAATGGTGATATTACAATTAAAAATGCAATAGTAATCATACGTCTTATGTATGATAATAAAAATACAAAAGTTATACCTTGCAAAAGTAAATAAATTATTGCACTTCCAAAGCCTGTGGTAAACGAAGGATTAAACAAGGCTTGTTGTAGAAAAACGTTACTTTGGTCACTATAGTTACTATATTGTCCATTTGAATTATCTGTTAAACCTTTAGATAAAACATTTATAAAAGCATTATTTATGCCTATTGTAAATATCATAATATATTGTAAAACAAAAACTAAAGCCAAACTTGTAAGCCAGTCAATTAACATTGTTTTATATTTTGCTTTATCTTCTGCAATCGTACTTAATGCCATCCTTATTCCTACATAAACTGCAATAATGGCTAAAACTATAATTGCTATATTCCTAATAGATGTAAACCAAATTGCTACATTTTCTCTTATCATATATGATGTAGATTTTGTACTTCCTGAGAAATCAAAGAAATTTACATCCAATAATTGTACTCTATTAAACAATATATCTTCTAATGTTAAACCTCCACTTTTGACAGTTCCCATTAAACTACCGTCTTGTGCAAAGAATCCCATTATTATGCCTAAAACTCCACCCAATATCGTAATTAACCATCTAGGGACTATAAGTAATACTCCTGCAATTCCATCTATTGCTCCTCCGATCAAATCTTCAAGTGCATTTCCACTTTCTGTATCGGAATTTTCTGTACTTTCTACAGTATCGTCAGTTGATATTGTTGCAGAAGCAAAACTTGAATTTGTTAAACATGAAAAGACCTGTATTATCAATATTATTAGTATTAATACAATTAATAATTTTTTTGTTTTTTTCATATACTTCTCTCCTAATTTTACAAATTGTCTATGAATCTATTTATATCAATCATTTCATTATCATCTTCTTCTGTTGCTTGATATGCAGCTTCCATTACTGCTTTTTCATTGTCTTTTAATTTATTTATTTGTATTCCTAGATTAGTAAATTTATTTTTTATGCAACTTTTTGTGATTGTTTCACTTATAAGAGTAGACATTTTATCTACATCAATATCTGTAAATTTACTATTGCCATTTCTTCCTTCTATTTTATCATTTATAAATATATTCATCCTTTGCTGTTCTTTATCGGTCATTACATCTTTTACCCCTGTTTTAGTGGTTACATCTAAAATCATATCTTTTCTTTCATCTTCGCTCATATCTTTTACATCTTTAATATTATTTTGTAGCATATATCTTTGCATATGTTTTCTTATGTTAGAACTTTCTGTTCGTAATTTATTAACATCTTTCATAGCTTGTTTTGCTTGTTTTATCTCTTCTTCATTCTTTAATCCTTTAACTTCTGTTTCTATATTAGTAATAATTGTATGGCTATTATTGACAGCGTTTACTAATGTTCCTATTTCTTTATCAGTTTTTTCTCTCTTTTCTTTTGCTTCTAATCTATTACCATAAGCTCCTAAAGTTACAACATTTGCAGTTTTTTGTCCTATAGTCCATTTTCTTAATTTTTCTTGTTTTCCATTGTTTTGAACCTTTTTAACTCCAGATGCTATAACTCCAATTCCTGCTGTAGGACTTAAAACCATAACTGGTACTCCTATTACAACACTTCCTATTCCTTGTATTTCGCTTAAAATAAATTTGTAATTACTTTTAAATGTTGCTTTTCTTTGTGCCTTTTTTAATCTTAATGTCTGCCTTGCAATTCTTCCAGTCATACCCTTTCTTCTTGATGCAATTCTTAATATTAATGTTTGTCTTAATGGATTAATTATATTTTTAGCTATTTTATTACTATTAGATAAATTTTCTGATTTTGCTAATATATCTCTATCTAATTTATCTAAATTTTCTTTTATTGTATCATCAATTTTTTCTTTATAATCATTTCCTGTAACTTTGCCTAATGTTTCTATTCCTGAAGATGCTACATTTCCTATTGCTTTAATACCTCCTTTGGTAACTCCTATAGCAGTTTTATATGCACCATACGCATAGAATACACCAGCAAGTTGTTCCTCTTTCTTAAATGGTCTATGTAATTCATCTAGATTATCTGTAAATTTAAATAATCTTAATACTATTTTATCTGCTGATAACATAAAGTTTAAAAATACTAATGCTACTATAAATGATGTCAAATTATTTAAAGATAATTGTAATGCTACTCCAACAATACAAGTATAAAGCAAAGCATGTGCTGATTGTATAATTACATTAGTTGTAAATTGATATAACCAACTTGAAAATACATTACTTCTTTTACCACTAGCACTATCATATGCATATTTTCCAGCTGTAAATGGAGCCATAATAATTAGTATTATTATGGTAAAATAACGCTTAACATACATCCAGGCAAACTTTACAAACATAAAGATAAGTGTTATGTACATAAACATTCCTGGGATTCCAACTGTAAATCTTATATCATGTGCTCTTGTCCTTATAGTTTCATATAGTTCATTTTCATTAGATGCTCCTTTACTAAAAAATGTAACAAGCATATCATTTATATTAAATATTAATGCAATTATAAAATGTATAGTAAAGAGAATTATAATACTTTTTAGCCAACCCATTAAAAAGAGTTTATAGTTTGCTTTAGTTGATGCTACTGTTGCAATTGACATTCTAAGACCTGAATATACTAGCAAAATCATTAAAATTACAGCTATTACATTTCTCATAGAAACATACCATGTTGCAACAATATTTCTTATTACATATGTAACCGAACCTTCAACTACTGGTTGTCCACCTGCATTATTTGAGAAAATATTTACATCTAATATTGGAACTCTATTATATACAATATCTTCAATTGTATATCTCTTTTTTTCTTCTTCATTTTGTCCTACTGTTTGTCCAATTTCTACTTGACTATTTGCTTGTTCTGTATTAGTTTGAGCATTGCTTGCAAGTTCTGGACTTGTAGATACAGCAAGGATATCTTTTGAGAAAATAGCTATGAAAGATACACTTAATATAGCTATTAAAATTATTTTAGTAAATGTAACTTTCACAGTTATCCTCCCTTCCTAAATTATTTATTTTAGTGAATTTTAGTTATTTTCCTAAGCTTAAAAATATTAGTGCTGAATTTATGCAATCCTCTACTATTGATGTCCATCCAACTAAAGTTCCTTTTAAAGCTTGTGCTATAATTCCTAAAATATAATCTATAAATTGTGAAAAGTTAGAGAAAAGCCATTGTACTAAATCCTTTTCTCCTTCGTAATTCATTACAGATGGATTACCTGAAAATTCAAATTCTCCTAAACTATCCAAATCTACAGATGCTCCTATATCTCCTTGCGGTTTAAAATCAGCAAGAATTCCTGGGCCAAAGTTAGAACTAAAATCTTCGACAGGAGAAAAATTTATGTCTTCAAAACTATTTAAATGTACAACTATTGTAAAAGTATCTCCTGTATAATGTTCATACAAGCCACCACTAACAGGTGTTATAGATCTTACTGCTAAACCGCCATTGGTATAACCAGATGTTCTAGTCATATCTGCAATTGATTTTTGTCCATTTATTTCTCCTAAATAAATAGCAACATGGCCTAAATGAGTGTTTGTTTGTGGGTATATAAGAATATCACCAATTTGTTCATTCCCTATGTTAGTTAATACAAAATGTGCTTCACCAATATATGGGTCATTTGGATAAGCAAAATATTGCCAGTCGCTATTTCCAAGATTTAATCCTAAATGGTGAAAAGCATAACTTACCCATCCAACGCAGTCAAACCAGTAATTACCATCTGAATATATTCCATTTTTATATGTCCTTTCTCTCATTCTATATACACCTGTTTCAGGATAAAAACATTTAGATGAGTTACTATTTATAAATTTAAGTATTTCTGATACAAAAGCTTGTCTTAGTTCTGCTTCACTCATTCCCGATTGATATACTGATGATGCATTTACCTCTTTTGGCATCAATGAAAAAACTATTAAACTAATAGTAAATATTAAGAATATTTTGTTTAAAGTAAATTTAAGTTTTTTCATTTTGTTGTTCCTTATTTTATCTAATAGATATTTCAATTTTTGAATCATCATAATATATTATGTTATTTTCTATTTTATTTATTTTACAATCTCCAACAGAATCAACTATTTTATTTGTTTGTGTAGTATTTGCATCTATAACATATATGCCGTCATTTTTAACACCATATACAAATAAATTATCTGTTAAAGTATACATCCCACTTGAATTTTCTATTCTTATTTTAAAATCTTGATTTTCTTTATCTCTTGAATAAAATGTATATTCATTATAAGTATTATTATAATAAAACATATATTTACT
Source organism: uncultured Clostridia bacterium (assembly GCA_947624735.1). Lineage (GTDB taxonomy): Bacteria > Bacillota > Clostridia > TANB77 > CAG-508 > CAG-793. Next base: position 23,963 of record CANQLM010000004.1, read on the forward strand.
ACTCATAGACAAAGCTTCTTCTTGTGGAATTGAATACGGATTTCTCATATAAAAGTCATTGCTTGCTCTATTTAATTCATCTACGAATACTAAGTTATTATTTAACTCTATATACGTATTATTAGGTACTATTTTATCATTTTTTACATCATCTATTGAAATCTCTTCTGTTATTTTTCCTTGATAATTATTATAAATAGTTATTCCACTATTAGTATATTGTCCGAAATTTATTTCAAATCCTCTCAATGGATATTTTATATTTATATAATTTTGTTCTTGAGTATAACTTGTATAATCTGGATATATTTCAGTTACTTGTTTTAAAAAATTATTATAATCACCATCACTATTAAGTAAACTCATAATTTTTGCAAATTCTTGATTTTTTTCTTCATCATAATCATCTGCTCTATATATTGAAATTTCTTCATCTGAAAAGAATGCATATATATCTTCAAACTTATACCCTATTACTTTAACATCTGCTATACTTTTATAGTTAGGTTCTCCAAGTACATTAATAATTTCTTCTTGTGACATTCCAGTATTAATTCCCTGTAAAACTTCCTTCGTATAATTTTTAGTAAATATAATATTATAAATTTTATTGTTAATTGTTCTTACTTTATAGCCGTTATTCCAGTATATATCATAATTATCACAGCTTGATGTTTGTTGTCCTAAATTAGAACTTCTTCTAACCCAGTTATTATTAATGATATTTAATAGTTCATTTGAGACAATATTACTTACAGCTTTTTTATCTTCTATCTTATTATTTATTGTATATAAAGAAGATAGGTTATCAAAATAATGATCTATGTTATTAACTGTATAATATGTATTTTTATTCTCATCAGATACTACCATAATATTTAAGTTTTTTTCTTCATCAATAACTCTATAATTTGCAAATTCCATTTTTGCAGAAATTAGATTTAAAATTTGTTCATAAAAAAGTTTAGCAGTATTTCCTTTTTCGTCTATCGGAGTCTTCGCAAATGATATGTATATATCTTTAGAAAATCCATCTTCACTTGAGTTGTTCATTTTCTTATATTTGCAACCATAATATTCTACTATTTCTTTTATATTATTGAAATCTTGTATTGAATTATATGTTTTGTTTTTATTTTGAAAAAACGATACAACTACCCCTAATATTATTGCTAAAATTATAATTACTAATGAAATTATTATAATTTTTTTCTTTTTTTTCATTATGAATTCCTTTATTTTAAATTTTTGGTAACTTTTGTTCTGATATACCTTTTGCAAATTTAGGTTTTATATTTAACAATCTTCTAACTATTTTTTCACCATTTCCTAATGCTGCTAAAAACACAACACCTAAAAGAGGTACACTCTTTATTATTTCTCCTGCTGAAAATAAAAATACTATGTAAAGTCCTAAATGTATTGGTTGCAAAAATATTTCCATCATATATTCTCTAAGCCAATTCTTAAAAGCTTGTGCTCTACCATCTCCAATTCTATCTATAGGATAGATTAAACAAACCAAAGGCGATATAACCATATAAAATGCAATTCTTAAAACTCTGAACAAATACATAAAGAAAAATTTAAGTTCATAATATACAATCATAAAATATAGAATTGTACTAACTATAGTATTTGCTGTGCCTTGTGCCTCTGAGATAGTTTTTGTGGAACTTTCTATTAAACTCTCTTCTATGCCTTTTCCACCAATATTTCCTATTGCATTTATCATAAAATTTGTTATTATTTCTGAAACATTAATTAGTATTATAATAAAGTATTGTAGTAAAAATAATAATGCTATAGATTCAAGCCAAAATATAAGCATTTTTTTATATTTTGCCTTTTTATCTGCTACAGTTGAAATTGCCATTCTAATTCCTATATAAATAGCAACAATAACTATTCCAATAGCTGCTATGTTTCTTAATGTATAATACCATATAGCAACTTGCTCTTTTATAGTGTTCATTTCTTCATGAAATTTTACATCATCATCTAACATTCTAAAGAAATTAATATCAAATAATCCGTATTCATTAGTTAAAAGTTTCTGTATTGTAAATACCTCTTTGGTATTTCCATATACTATTAAAGATAATATATTATTTGCAAAACCAGGTAGCATTGCTGCTACTTGTCCTAACAAACTTGTAATTCCTTCTAGAAATGAAGGTTTAGTATTTACTTCTGCAACTCCTGTAGTTTCATCACCATAAGTCTGTACTGTACCTTCTCCCATAATAGAATTATAATTTTCTTGAGTTTGACCTTGTTGAATATCTACTATTGATTGACCATTGCTAGAGCTAGTACTACTTGCAAATACATTAGGACTATATAAATTTAAAAATGTTAGTATGCTTAATAGTATTATTGCTATTGTTTTTTTCATTAAATTTCTCCTACTCGTTTTGAGCTTGTCTAGAAGCTTGCTCTTTCATTTTATTAACATTTGTTTCTATAAATTCAAATTCCTTTTTCGTTGGTCTAATTTCAATAATTGCAGTTTGTTCTCCTACTTTAAACAATCCCTGTCCTCTACTACAAGTAGTTAAAAATGCTGCTTCACCTTCACTTAATTTAAATACTTCTTTTATATATTGTATTTCTGATTTATCTTGGGCTAAGAATAGTTTTGTATCTGATGATGTTAAAACTGCTTGTACTTCTGATTTTTCATAAAAGTCCTGAAATCTTTGTGAAACAACTGCTAGTGATACATTTCTTTTTCTAGCACGTCTAGCCATTTTGTTTAAGAAGTCTACTGCTTCTGGATATGGTAGTAGCATCCATGCTTCATCAACTAGCACTCTCTTCATTCCTGCTTTTGATTTATCTTCACTATTCTTCTTAACATATTTTTCCCAAATCCAAGTAAGTAAGATTTGTTGTGCTAATGGCCTTGCAAATCTTTCCTCTAATTGTGATATATCAAGATTAATAAATGATGTTCCTTCTAGCAAATCAAAAGTTGATTGTCCATCAAAGTATGAAAGTTGACCATTAAGTTCTCTTACATATTGTTTCATTACTTTAACTAAGTAACTGTAATGTGTTCTATAATCTGGATTTTGATTTTGATTTGCGTTATTAATTAATCTATGATACCAAGAGCCTATTGTAGGCATCATCTTTTTCTTTCTTCCTAAATAATCATTTTGTACTAATCCTTTTTGATCTAGTGCATATAAGCTATTTACATCATTTGTAATTCCAAGACCTGCATATTCTTCTGATACCGATTCTGCTATTATTTGTTTTGTTACCTCGTTAACATCTTCAGATCTTGTACTTCCTCTTGCCATTGTAAGTAAAATTTGTGTAACATCTTCGACTTTATTTTCTACATTTAGAGCTACTCTTTCTCTTCCAGTAATTTCATCTTTTGTAATTTCTGGTTCTATATCAAATGGATTGATTACTGTATTTGATGTAGGAGAAATTACAACATTTAATCCTCCTAAAGCATCTGCAACAACTCCATATTCACCCTCAGCATCTAGTGCCAATGTTTCAATTCCCATTAAGACTGCTGACCTTGCAATTAATGTTTTTATTGTAACACCTTTACCAGCTCCAGATTTACCAAATACAACCATATTATAGTTACTTAGTGTTGAGCTGAAGTTATCAAATAATATTGGAAGTCCAGTTTGTCTATTAAATCCAATTGGTATACCATTTTCATGTCCTACATCTGAATTAATAAATGGAAATACAGTTCCCATTGACCTACGGTCAAATGTATGTTTCTTTCCTAATTTATCTTCTGCTAGTGGAAGATTAGATTTAAATGCATCTTCTTGCATAGCCCATGCTGTTTTTATACCTGTAAGAGTCTTTGACATTTCAGATGCTAAAAGTTCTGTTTGTCTATCTAGTTCTTCCATGCTGTATGTAAATAAAGTACATATTACTGATGCTTCATATAATTTATCTAAACCACTTGCTATTGCATCTCTAAGTTCTTCTGCCTCTGCTCTTTTTTGTGCTAATGCACTTTCACGGTTTATATTTCCTCTATCTGCTGCAACTATTCTCTCTGATTCTAGTTCATTAATTGTTCTATTTAATTCATTTTGCGATTTAGCTTCACTTATTGGATTTATAAATACTGATACATTTATATCTCCAAATGTATACATTCCTCTTAATAGTTCTGGAAAAGTACACATTCTTGGAAGAGATGAAATTGTAAATGTCCTTGCATATTTAGTATTATATGAAACTATTTCCAAGTGATTAGTACTAGTTGCATCGATTCCTGATGGTGCTATTAAATCCTTAATATCCTTTTTGTTTTTGCTTAAAAATGATTCTTCTTGTTTTTTATCATTTTCTGATAAATTGTTAATCTGCTCTATTTTATCTTTCATTAATTATTTACCTCCTCATTTGTTAAACATTTTTCCTAATTACTCTTCTTGTTTTTGGCTTTTCATTAAGGACTTCGTCAACATTTGCTTCATTGATTTGTTTTTTAGTTTCTTGGTATAAATTTTGTCCTAATTCGTTTTTATACTCATCTACCATTTCATTTGCTCTTTGCTTAACTCTTTTTTGCATTTCTTCTCTACTTATTTGGTCTGCCTTTAAAATACTTCTTGTAGCTAATTTAGAAGCATCTTGTTCAACCTGGTCTTCTATTCTTTGTTTCTTCTCTTCGAAGACATCTCTTGCAGTTGAGTATAATCTATTATATTCAGAATTTAGAGCATCTCTTAAAGTATATTTTTCAGATGAATCTCTATTATAAGCTACATAAAGTAATTCTGCTAATTCCTCTGAATTAAGAACTTTTCCTGACACTTCGGCAGATGATAATGCTCTAATTAATGTTTGTGCCCTTGTATATAATTCTGTAAAGGCAATATCATCTATTTCTTCTTTTGAGTAATTACTTGTGTCTCCATATTCTGAAGTATAATATGAAATTACAATAAATGTTTTTTGTTGTAAAATATTTTTACTTTCACTTATTCTTTGAGTATATTCTTCAATAGATTCTCCATATTCAAGAATATTCTCTTTCCTTCTCTTATCAAACATTAATCTTTCTACTGCTTCATTATTGCCTCTAGCTTTAGCCATTTCAATTTGTGAATTTATTTTTGAAATTTGATCATTTATATTTTCTATTCTTTTTTCGTATTGATTTAATATATCATTCAAATTTAGTGTTCTAGTTTGAACATATAATTGAACTGGAAATCTTAAAGTATTTAAGAAATCAATAAATCCAGCTTCTACTGCATTTTTTTCATCAGCTGATAATAAATCATAATTTATTCCTTTGCATTGAATTACCATAACATATTGTTTTCTATTTTTTCTTGCAATCATATTGTCAGTTATTTCATCAAATTCCATAAATTTATATATTGAATTTATTGTCTTTCCTGTTCTAGTAATTAAATTTGGATTTTCTGCTTGAGATTTTATTTTTATCTCCTCTTTATTCTCAGTTGTTTTTTTATTTCTCATTTTAAAAATAAGTAATACTACCACTAATCCTAGCAATAATATTAATACAAGAATTACAATTAAAATTAAATTTAACATTTGTATAGTTGTCATTATTTTACTTCCTCCTTCGTATTATCTTGGCTACCTTTATCGCCTTTTATTATATTAAGTGGATTGTTATTTGTACTATAATCAGGTTCTACTCTTGGTGAAGAATAAGTATATACTTTTTTATTCTTTTTAAATCTAATGTAATTTGTTATTACTTGGTCTATTGAATCTCCTCCTATATTTTTTGCTATTTTGTTATTTCCTGTTGTAGGAAATTTTATAGTTCCTACTCCATATCCTATTAATGCTAATGATACCATTATTACTAAACCTACTGTATTAAGTCCTAAAATATTTAATATAAAATAAAATATAAATCCAATAAACCCTCCTACTGCAGTATAAATTAAGGATTTTGTTGTAAAGATATATAATATTCTTCCTTCACCTTTTAGCTTATTGCTTGGAATATAATAACTACCCATATAGTCCTCCTTCGTTACTTAAATTGATTTTAACCAAATATATTATTCATAACATTTACTACTATCGAAAAGATACCAACTGCTCCATAAACTAACACAACTGCTATTACATAATAAATCAACTTTTCCTTCATCTGTGCTTTATCATTAGCACCTGCCATCATATATTTTACTCCCATAATTCCACCGACTGCCACTAATACTATTGTTGCAATGCCTACTAAAACTCGTCCAATCGGAATGAATGATTCAATAGCTTCATCTGTAGTTATTTGAGCTCCTGCACTACCTATTTTCAAAAAATCTGTTGCCTGTTTAAACCAATCTGAAAAACTTGTTATTCCTTTATTGTCTTGTGAATTATTTTGATTTGATTCATTTCCTGTTGTTTCTTTTTCCTTATTTTGTTTTTCTTTATAACTACTTATATTAGTTAATGCATCAGAAATTTTATTTTTCAATGTTTTTGAAGTACTATTATCCTGATAAAGATATTGCATCGCATCTTCTAGGTCTTCACTTGTATATTTCGGTTGATTTCCTGTATTTATACTTTCTAATTTTTTTAAATAATTATCAATATATTTTTCCTTTTCCGTTGCACTTGCTGTTGTATCATAATTTAAAGCAAAATCAAGAAAATACTCATCTATTTCATAAACACTTAGTTCTCTTGCGTTAGAGATAGTTCCAATTGCTATTATGAGAATTGTTGTTATTAGTAATATCTTTATTATTATTGTCACTTTTGATTTCATAATTCCCCCTATTTGGGTTTTAATACCCCTTTTTATTATATTAATATTATACAATTTTAAGCCTTATATTTCAAGTATTTTATTAAAATTTAATATATTTGTAATACTATTTTTTCTAGTCTTTTCTAATTTTCAATATAACTAAAAAAAAGAAAACGTAACTAAGATTTTATATGCTATAAATAGATTAGATTTTCTAATTTTCGCATAATTCTTCTCTACGCCATATCCATTGTCTTCGTCGGTAACTTTACTAGAATATAAAAAACTAGCTAAAGACTGAATGTTTAGCTAGTTTTTTCTCTATGAAAACAATGTACCCATTGCTATATTTCCTATAGTTTGAACTAATGCTCCTGCTGCAAATAATATAAATGCTCCTATTGCTGCATTCACTAATTCTTTCTTTAATTCTGCTTTAGCCTCTGGTGCTTTATTCATAAATTGAACTCCTTTATATACAAGTACAATTACTGCTGCTCCATAACATAAATATGAAACTATACCTAATATTTTTCCACCTATATCTGCATAAGTTCCATCTTGTTGTCCATATATATCATTTAACTTTCCAAAATCTATATTTATTTCACCATTATCTGATTGTACATTGTTTTGATTATTATTAATTTCATTTTTTGTGCTTGTTTCTGAACTTTGTAAATTACCATTATAATTATCTAATCCACTAAGAAATGATAATAATTCTGAACCATATGTTCCATAAGATGAAACGTTTACACTAGATAGATTTTTTCTGTATTGTTCCACCAATTTTTTCTTCTCTTCTTGTGTTTTTATTCCATTTCTTTCCAAAAAATCCTGTATAATTTTTTCTTTATCTGCGTTACTTTTTGCGGAAGAATATTGATTAACAATTTTATATAAATCATAACTATCAACTTTTTTATGTGGTAAATTATTGTTTCCATAATTTTGAACCGCATCATAAAATGTACTTATTTTATTTTTGTCGTCTGCATTTACACTATTATCTACTTTTAGAGCTTTTCTAGCATCTAAAATCATTTCTTCCATTTCTTCTATTGTTTTTAATTCTTGCATATCTAAGTATTGTTTTAAATATGAATCTTTTTCTTGTCCACTCGCATTATTCCAATCTTCAATTAGATAGAGTAATTTTGTATTTGAATCTATTTTTGCATATGAAATTACTGTTGTAAAAAACAACAATAAAACGATAATAGTTAATATTTTCATTATATATATCTTTTTCATTTTTCCTCCTATTTGCTTGTACTAACTAATCTTTAATTATATTATACAATTTCAAACCTTATATTTCAAGCTATTAATCAAAATTTAATATGTTTGTAATACTTACTTTTAACCTTTTAAATTATTTTTACTCATTCATTAAATTGTTAATTAATAAATAGCATAAATTTTCTAGCCAAAATAAAAAAGGAAAGTCCTAAAATTTAAAATATATTCAATATTGAATATATTTTAAATTGTACTTTCCTTTCGTTTTTCTTAAATTATAATTATTGAATTGTGTTAGTACCAACATTTGCAATTAATGGAAGTATTGTTCCTGCTGCAAATACTAATATAGCACCTACAACATATATAATTGCACTCTTTTTAATTTCTGCTTTTCCGTCTGGTGAAGCTGTCATAAACTTAACACCTAGAATTACCAATAATATAACAGCTGCTGCATAGCATATAAATTGTACTATACCCATTATTCTTGTTACTGGTTTGCCAATGTTATTATTTGCAAAACTTGTATCAGGTTGTGGTATAGTTGTAGCAAATACCATTGAAACAGCTGATAAAATTGTAGCAATTATTACTAGAGCTACTAATATCTTTGACATTCTCTTTATAGACATAGTTATATCCTCCTTTTGTTATTTCTTAATACTAATTATAAAATATTTATTATAAATTGTCAAATATTTTCTTAAAAAATAACATTTTTTTCATTTTTTTCCTTATAATAATCAGCAATTAGCTTATCTAATTGTATACTTAAGTCATAAATTATACTATAATCTTCATTATTTTCTATACTTTCGTTAAGTTTTTCCCTTAAATTATTTATTTTTTCTTTATTTGACATTTTTATTCTCCTATTTGCAATATTCTTATTTATAAAATACCATAATATTACAAATTGGTCAATATTTTTTGTCGTTTTTTTAAGGTTTTCGTCGACATTTTTCGGTGTTTTTCAGGATTTTTTGACAATTTTATAAAATTATTTATATAATTTTCATTTTAAAAACAATCTCCACCTATCAAGTATATTAGCATTATTTAACTATTGATATTATTGACTCGTTTTCTTTAAATAATTTTTGTAAAATTTTATTTACATATTCTAAATCAATAGTCTCAATTTTATCTATATATTCAATACTATTTACATCTTTTATTGCATCTGATAAATACATTCTCCCTATATTTTCAACATCATTATACTCAGAAACTAAATCTCCGTAGATTTTCTTTTTGCTTCTTTCAAATTCTTCTTTCTTAACTACTTCATTTTGCAATGTTTCTTTTATTTTTTCATAGACTTTCTTAGGGTTGCTTGACTCTCCTCCTATTAATACATAGGCATAAGTTTTCGAATATTCATAACTTGTATCTAAAGATGTTTGAACTAATCCTTCATTATATAGCTCTTGATATACGTTTGATGATTTTCCTAACAAACTATTGAATATTATTTGTACTGCTAAATCCTCTTTTACTCTATCTTCTTCTAACTCATCCTTATACCCTATCATAAATGTAGGAAGGTTTATTCCCATATTTGCTTCTTTTTCTTTTTTATTAATTCCTTTTGGTTCTTCTGGGTATATTCTCTTAATTTCTTCCATTTTTTCTCTAGGAATCAATCTATTTTTTACCTCTTGTATTATTTTTTCTGGTTCAAAATCTCCACATATACACATTACCATATTTGATGGATGATAAAATGTATTATAGCAAGAGTATAAAGTTTCTTTTGTAATTTTGCTAATAGATTCTACTGTTCCTGCAATATCTAATTTTATTGGATTGTTTTTGTACAAGCAGTCCATAGCATTTACGTAAAGTTTCCAACTTGGTTCGTCATCATATCTTCCAATTTCTTGTCCTATTATTCCTCTTTCTTTTTCAACATTTTCATCTGTAAAATAAGGTTTTTGAACATAACTCATTAGTTCATCTAGTCCCTCAAAAAAATTATCTGTGCAAGCAAATAAATATGCTGTATGGTCGTTGGTTGTATATGCATTTGCATCTAATCCCAAGGCCATCATTTTATATAAACTATCTACCCCATTTTCATTTTCAAACATTTTATGCTCTAAATAGTGTGCAACCCCATCTGGTACTTGTATCTCTTCTCCTGTTTTAGGCTCTATAAAATGATTATCAATTGAACCAAATTTAGTAGACCATATAATATATTTTTTCTTAGTATTATTTTTAGGAATTACTATAATTTTCATTCCATTATCTAAGATTTCAGTATATATAGTCTCATCTATTTTATTGTTTTTTATAACTTCCATTTTATGTTTTCCTTTCTTTTTATTTATCTCCATACAAGAAATATATTGTGTCTAACTTAACATCTTTAGCAAGGTTAATTACATCTTGTTTGGTAACCTTTTCTATATTTGCAATATAATCTTTTAAATCTAAATTTTCATTATATAATTTTTGGTCAAAATAATATGCAATTAAATCTTCTTGAGATTCAGGAATTAAGTTTAATGAAGAAAGTATTAATTGTTTGCCAGAGTCAAATTCATCATCTGTAATGTTTCCATTTTTCATTTCTTCTAATTGCTCTTTTATTATTTTTAACGCCTTGTCATAGTTTGATGTTTCTATTCCCGT
>CANQLM010000005.1 GCA_947624735.1 uncultured Clostridia bacterium
ATGCTCTGGGGTACTTTTATTTTTAGCACGGTTCCACCCGGATATTTTACTCATTTTGTAGCTTGTAACGCTGGCTTTAAGCGTCTAGTTTATTCACTAGAACTATAAGAAGGTAGTTTTTCAAATATGTTTGCTAAAGTTAGCTTTCAGCCTATGACTAACTCTCTCTTTTAGTAACCTATATTTTACTTTGTCTTCTATTAGCTTTATTTATAACTATTAATTATTATAGTGCAATTTTATTTAAAAGTCAATAATTTTTCAGCATTCGGAGCTACTTTAAATATAAAAGTGGTCGAAAACCGTTGTACAGTGCGAAATCGCCAGAACCAGCGTAGTAGCGAGAAGCTGTGAAGTAGGTGCTACTACCATCGTACATGCCTCGAAAAACACAAGGATAATTGTTGTCGCCAACAGTTAACGTAGAATATTCTGTTGTCCACTCATATACATTTCCTGCCATATCACATATGTGACATCTTTCATCTCCTGATACTCCTGTATTCTGAATACTCAAATTTTCAACTGTCCTATTCGCATAATTCTTATTTCCCATCGCTTGTATATATACTATTGCTGTATCCCATGCATAACTGTTTACTAAATCACTTGCATAACTTTCTTTTCCTTCATATATTCCGTGTGATACTTCAGCAGCTCTTGATTGAGTTATATTATTCCATACCACCTCTCCTACTCTTGATACTGGCTTATCTCCATCACCTTTTCCTGCTTCATACCTTGCTATATAATATCCATGATTTGTTTCTACACTTCTTATAAATTCATCTAACTTTTCTCCTCCTCCAAATACATTTGTCCTTCCCGTATTTGTATTCTCTCTAAAATAACCTGTAGGTTCATTATCAATTCCAATATCAAATGTAGGATCATCATCATCTCTTTCTGAGCCTTTCTGTACTAATAATGGTGTCCCATCTTCTAAGTCAAATTTATATCTTCCTAGTGTTATTTCTACTTCTTCGTTATCGCTTTTTTTGATTAATCCTTTTCCGATTTCCATCATTGTTTCCATCTATATTACTTACTGGTATCCATACAAATTGATTTTGTTCTACATCTTCTATCACTATTCCATCTTCTACATTTGTTCCTGCCACATATTTAAATCCACTTGGTATTACTAATAGATTTCCTAGACTATCTTGCACTTTTTTATTTTCTTCATGTTCCGTACTTGTTACTGTTGATACTAATGGTCTTTTTTCTCCATCTGGCGGAGTATTTGGGTCTCCTATTTCTCCTTTTTCATATTTGTCTAATTCTTTTTCTAGATTTATTAATAAGTCTTGTTCGTTTGTTTGGGCTACTTTATATCTATCTGCTACATTTTTTGCTCTATGAAATAATCCATTTTCTGATAATGCTATATTTATTGTTACACCTGCTAGTATTAATAGTATTATTATTGTTACTACTAATGCTACTAATGTGATACCCTTTTCTTGTAAATTTCTTGCTTTGTTTTCTTCTTTTTTCATTTTAATTTTCCTTTCTTATTTCTTTTGTTTTTTAACCATTTTTGGTTTTAAAAATACTTTTTATTTAGTATCTCCTGAGCTTTATAATTTATACTTTGAAGATTTTTGTTTTATATTAAAGTTATCAACTTATTTGATTTAGATATATTTTATCAATCTGTCTGAATTAAGTCAATATATTGTTGTATGTCATTTCTTATTTATTATGTAGTTTTTATTAATGAAAAAACTTAATAAAAAAGCAACAAATCTTATAATTCAATATTTCAAAGTATTTTATAAGATTTTTTGCTTTTATTTTTTTACAAAAATGTAATATTTATTTTTGTTTAATTTATTGTAAAAGTATCATTGTTATGCTATATTATTTTTAATATACTTTTTATTAAGTTTTTTCATTAATAAAATATTTGTACTTTTACTAAATATTTAATTTTACTTTAAGTGATTAATGTTTTTCTATTTTTTTACTTTTACTAAGTTTTTTATTCTTCTTAGTTCAATTTCGTCTATATTGGCTATTTTCTTTATTTTATCATCTTCCACATTATTTTTTATCATTGACATTATAATTTGTTCCTTACCTTCATCTATTCCTGCTGCTCTTATTGCTTTCTCATCCATTATTGCTTTTTCCCTTAAAAATGCTATCCTCTCCATTTTCTCATCTTCTGTCAATTCTCTTATCTTTACTACTGCTTCTTCTACTCCTTTATTCTCTTCCATTATTTTCTCTACCTCCTTACTATTAGGGTTATCTAAAAATAATATCCATTGTGCTTTCCTATTTTTATGATTTTTCTCGTATGCCTCTTTGGCTTTCTTTAAGTCTATTATATGTATTTCTAAATCTTCTGTCAATACTTTTTGACTATTTTTCGTTTCTGTTATCTTCCATATTGTTTCCATTTCTTCTTGCCTTATTTCTTTTATTTCAAAATCTATTATTGCTATTAGTATTACTTTCTTTATCTTATTATAATCCTCTCCTATTTTTATTTGTTTACTATATAGTTTCGAAAAGTACCATATTAACCTTTTTATAAAATCCTTTTTCTCTACTAATTGTATCTCTACATCTACTTTTTCATTATCATTTATATCTAGTTCTAAGTCTAGTATTCCCATTTTATCTTTTATATTATCTCTTATTAAATATTTATCATTATTTATTACTATTGATGTTATTTTTTCATTTAACAAATCCTCTGCAAATGCTTTTGTTATTGATATATTATCTTGATTAAATAAACTTTGAAATACTATGTCTATCGTTGGTCTTAGTAATTCTTTTTTGTTTTTCTTTAGTTTATTATCCTTATTCTGTTCTTTAAATTTTTCTTTGGCTTTAGAATTTTGTATTGCATTTTCCATTAAATTTAGACTCCTTTGAAATAAATTTTCCCTGAATAAAATATAATAAAGAGCCATTATAGCTAAAAATTTAATATTTAATTTTAAAATATGGGGGTAAATTAAGAATTTAATTTTGAGTTAAAATGACTCTTTGAATTTAAAAATATATAAAATAAAAGGGCTGATTATATTGTATGACATATTTTACCAAAAGTCAACAAAAATCGTATGCCATTTTTCGACAAAATTTGACATACGATTTTTTACTTTTTTACCTTTTTACTTTGTATATAATATAAAGTATTATACAGATTTCTATAAATATAACTAGAGGAATCCACTTTTTAAATATTCTTTCATTTTTTCTATAGTTAAACATTTCAGATGCTATCATAATTCCAACAAAGCCACCAAGTATCGAAAATACTAAATAAATTGTATCAATCCACTTTTTATCTATTTTTATAAATGTTGTTCTAATATTTATCCATATAAATATATATGAAATTAAATTTATACAAATAAAATATCCAACAATAAAACTTATCATAAATTTTACCTCTCTTTTTGTAAGATTTTACCCAAATAAACTCATTTGATTACTTTGGCTCATTCCTTTTAAGCATCCTGCATTTTTTAGCATTTCAATTCCACTTGTACCAATTTTTGCTCTTATCTTTAAGTCATCTATTGACATAAATTCACCTTGCTGTCTTGCCTCAGCAACACCATATGCTGCGACACTACCAAATCCAGGAATACTATTAAGTGGTGGTCTTATTCCGTCGTCTTCCATTTTAAATTTTATTGCATCTGATTCGTAAAGGTCAATTGGAAGAAATTTTAACTTTCTTTCATACATTTCATTAACTATTTCTAGAGTTTCATACATTGCACTATCTTTTTGGGTTGCATTATTTCCTAAAAGTTCAATTTCTTTCATTTTATTCTTTACTTTTTCTTGACCAAAGCACATTATTTCACTATCAAATGCATCTGCTCTTATGGTAAAGTATGCTGTATAATATGCTTTTGGAATATGAACCTTGTACCAAGCTATTCTAAATGCATTTGTAACATACGCCGCTGCGTGTGCTTTTGGGAAAAGATATTTTATCTTATTGCAAGAGTCTATATACCATTCTGGAACATTATTTTCTTGCATAGTCTTTTTAAATTCTGCCCATTTTTCTGGTTCTTTTGCTACTTTGCCTTTACGTACAAGTTCCATTATTTTAAATGCTGTATTAGGCTTTAATCCTTGTTTTATTAAATATAACATAATATCATCACGAGTACAAATTGTTTCACTTAAACTAGCTGTTCCACTGTTAATTAATTCTTGTGCATTTCCAAGCCACACATCAGTACCATGGGATAATCCTGAAATTCTTATTAATTCCTCAAATGTTGTAGGCTTAGTATCTTTAAGCATTCCTCTAACAAATTTAGTTCCTGATTCAGGAATTCCATAAGTTCCTACCTCTGATTTTATTGCTTCTGGTGTAACTCCTAAGGCTTTAGTTGATGAATAGATTGACATTGTTTCTTTATCGTCTAATGGCACCTTGGTTGGATCTAATCCTGTTAAGTCATATAACATACGAATAACTGTTGGATCATCATGACCTAGAATATCTAGTTTTAATAGGTTTTGGTCTATTGAGTGATAGTCAAAATGGGTAGTTATTATATCTGAGTTAGGATCATCTGCTGGATGTTGAACAGGAGTAAACTCATATATTTCTCTTCCTTTTGGAACAACTATAATTCCTCCCGGATGTTGTCCAGTTGTTCTTTTTATTCCAGTACAACCCTTAGATAATCTAGCAACTTCTGCATTACTTGTTGGCTCACCTTTTTCTTCAAAATATTTTTTTACATAACCAAATGCAGTTTTATCAGCTACTGTACCAACTGTTCCAGCTTTAAAAGTAGTACCTTTTCCAAAAATTACTTCTGTATACTTATGTGCTTTTGCTTGATATTCTCCTGAAAAGTTTAAATCAATATCAGGCTCTTTATCTCCGTTAAATCCTAAAAAAGTTTCAAAGGGTATATCCATACCATCTTTATCTAGCCTATGTCCACATTTAGGACACATCTTATCTGGAAGATCAAATCCGTTTTTTATTCCATAATCAGTAAAATCTGAATATTTACATTTTGGACATCTATAATGTGGTGGAAGTGAATTTACTTCTGTTATACCTGTCATATTAGCTACAAATGAAGAACCAACAGAACCTCTTGAACCAACAATGTAGCCATCCTCATTTGATTTCCATACTAGTTTTTGTGCAATAATATACATAACAGAGAATCCATTTTTTATAATAGAGTCTAACTCTTTGTCTAGTCTAGATTGAACAATTTCAGGTAAAGGATCTCCATACAATTCATGGGCTTTATTATAAGCAATTTCTTTGATTGTTTTCTCACATCCTGGAATATGAGGAGGACATTTTTCTGGAGAAATTGGTCTTATTTTTTCGCATTCATCTGCTATCTTATTTGTATTAGTTACAACTACTTCATAAGCTTTTTCTTTTCCTAAAAATTCAAATTCTTTAAGCATTTCTTCTGTTGTTCTCAAATAAAGTGGTGCTTGTACATCTGCATCATCATATTTTTGACCTGCTTGAATTATTCTTCTATATATTTCATCTTGTGGGTCTAGAAAATGAACATCACAAGTAGCGCAAACTGGCTTTCCTAGTTTTTCTCCTAATGCAACTATTTTTCTTACTATGTTTCTTAAATCTTCATCACTTGAAAGTGTTCCATCTCTTACTAAATATTCATCATTTCCTATTGGTTGAATTTCTAAATAGTCATAGTCTCTTGCAATTTCTTCAATTTCATCATCTGGCTTACCATTTAATATTGCTTGATAAAGTTCTCCTTGGTCACAGGCACTTCCTATAATTAATCCTTCTGAATATTTTTTTAACAATGATTTTAATATGTTAGGCTTTTTATAAAAATATTTTACATGTGAAAGAGAGACTAATTTATATAAATTTTTTAGTCCTACATAATCTTTTGCTAAAATTATAATATGATACCTTTTTAATTTTTTATAGTTTGCATTTCCAGCTTCTTTTTCATCAATATCGGCAAGTTTTTTAACACCTTTATCTTCAAGCATTTTGCACATTACATTAAATACTTTTACTGTTGTGTCAACATCGTCTAATGCCCTATGTGCTACATCTACTTTTATTCCTAAATTTTCAGCTATAATTCCTAACTTGTATTTTTTATAATCTGGGAATAAATCTTTAGCTAATCTCAATGTATCTAGATATGTATAGTCAAATTTTAATCCTAATTTTTCACAATTATATCTTAAAAAACTTGTATCAAAATCTGCATTGTGTGCAACTAAAACAGAGTCACCAAAGAATTCTAATATTTTTGGCATTAGTTCTTCTATTTTTGGTGCATCTTTTACCATGTCATCTGTAATATTAGTAATTTCTTGAACTTTATATGGAATAGGTCTTTCTGGATTAACAAAGGAACTAAATGAATCTATTACTTCTCCATTTTTAACCTTCATTATTCCAACTTCAGTTATTTTATCTGTTCTAAATGAAGTTCCTGTTGTCTCCAAATCAAATACACAGTAAGTTGTATCTTTTAAAGTTTGTCCTTTATCTTTTGAAATTACTGGATCTTTATCTGATACTAAATATCCCTCAACTCCATAAATAATCTTTATTCCTGCTTTATCATATCCTATTTTTTCCATCAAATGATGTGCATCAGGAAAAGATTGAACAACACCATGGTCTGTTATTGCTATGGATTTCATTCCCCACTTCATAGCTCTTTTTATCAAATCATCTGCTGAACTTACAGCATCCATTTGACTCATTTTTGTATGCATATGTAACTCTGTTCTTTTTATCTCCGAGTTGTCCATTCTAATTTCTTTTTTTAGCGGTTCTGACTCTACTACTGTACTTGCCATAACTGTAATTTCTTTTGCAAAATTATCAAATCCTGCTCTACCACCTATTTTTACTCCAACTCCTGCTTTTAGCCTTTTTTCAATTTTATCCTTTTTTTCAGGAGTTACAAATGCTTTACAAGTTATTGTGCTTGTCCCATCATAAACATCAAAAGAAAATAAGAATTTTCCTGTCTTTTTTAATTCTGTAGGTGCAGGAACATTTACAATTTCTCCTACTATCTGCACTTCAGAAGTATCCATTCCTATGTCTTCTATTTTAATTAAATTTTCTTTTATGTTTGAATTTCTTCCATAAATTAAGCTTGGATCTTCTTGCACTGGTTCTTCTTCTGCTACATCATTACTAGAAGCATTGTAAGAACTTTTTTTCTTAAATTCTGAATTTTTCCAATTAGAATTTGCATTTTGTCCATTCCAATCAGTTTTACTATATACTTTTTTTACTACTTGATTTGATTCACTTGAATTTTCTGATGCAGTAGATTGTTCTTTATGTTCAGCAATTACTTTAGCTGAATTTTCAGAAAATTTTTTAACTATATTCTCTTTCTGTTTTAAGAATTCATCTTCAAATTTTGCTATATTATCTTCTTTAAAAACTATTTTATATTTTTCAGAATAAATGTTATTTATAAAGTCAGAAATGTATTTATCAATTCCTTGTTTCTCAAGTAAGTCTTTTCCTTTTAAAGTTAAATTAATATCAATTGTATTATTTTCTAAATCTATTGTACTATTTTTTAGAAAAGCTTTAATAACTGGTACTTTTTTTGACATATAGCCTAATATATTTTTCCAATCATTTTTTATTGCTTTATTAATTTCTGCAATATCTTTTTTTAAAGGTTTACCATCTATTGAAACTATATTGTTATCTTGAAAAGATATCTTAAAAGACACTTCATTAAAGTTAAATCTTTTCTGTGCATATAATTCAAACTTTTCTAATTCTGACATTGGTATTAATTCTTGAGACTGCAAAAAAAGCTCTAATTTATTTGTTTTTTTATACAAATTAACATTAGAGATTTTTGCATTTGCTAAAGCAAAACTGTCAGTATTATAATCACCAAATACAACTTTTAATTCCTTTAATTGTTCCAATTTTTGCCCCCATTTTTATTTGATTTTATACAATTCTTGAAATATCATTAAAAGCTACAATTATTGAAAGTAATATTAACGCCAAGAAACCTATTGATTGAATTTTCATTTCTAACTCTTTATTTAATGGCTTTTTTCTAATTCCTTCAATTATTAAAAGCACAATTTTACCACCATCAAGAGGTATTATAGGAAGTAAGTTAGTTATCCCTAGAGAAATTGAAATTATAGATAATAAATATATAAACTCTGTTAATCCTGAACTTTTAGATACCATATCAGAGATTCCAATAGGTCCTACCATATCTGAAATTCCTACATGCCCAGAAAATAGTTCTACAATAGAAAGCCACATAGTTTTAATAAGTTCAACTATTGCAAAAAATGAATATTGTATTGCTTCTAAAATATTTGCATTTTTTACAATTAAATATCTTATAAATATTAAGCAAAAATATGCCAGCATACCAAATACAATATTAACTACTGCTCCAGCAGCTACTACAATAATTCTTTTAGGTACACTTGCTTTGCTAAATGAACCATCTTTATCCGATTCTTCCGCTTCTCCCTCAAGGTTTACAAAACCTCCAAGTGGAATTAGCCTTAATTCATACTCCGTTTGTTTACTTTTTTTCTTCCATATTTTAGGTCCAAATCCTATTGCGAACTCATTTACTCTTATTTTGCATAGTTTAGCTGATATATAATGACCTGTCTCATGTATAAGCACTAAAAATCCAAGTAAGAAAATAATCTTAATAATTGTAAGCAAGTAAATATCCTCCAATTAATCTTATATTATAAACATCGTAAGTAGAATATATGCAAAAGGCACTATAAAAATTACGCTATCAAATCTATCAAGAAGTCCTCCATGCCCTGGCATAATATTACTAAAATCTTTTATTTCACAATATCTTTTTATACTTGATTCTGCTAAATCTCCAATTTGTCCTATTATTGCTAAAATTCCAGTTATAAAGGCAATTTCGAAATAATTAATACTCAAAGAAGCTATATTATTAATTGCAAATGTATATAATAAGCCTATAATAATTGCACTAACTATACCTGCTATACATCCTTCAATAGTCTTATTAGGACTAATTTCAGTAAATTTGTGTTTTCCAATTTTTCTTCCTATTAGGTAGGCAAATATATCGCTTCCCCAAGCACTAATAAGTGGATACCATAAAAATAACTTTCCTTTTGCATAAATAAGATTAAAGAATGATAACATAATAGCAATATAACAAATTCCAAATAATGTAACTGTTATATCTATTATATTCTTTTTTCCATTAGAAAATAACAATTCTATGGTTAAAATTAAAATAGAAGCAAGTATCATCCACACAATTGACATTCCTATATAAGCTTTATTATTTAGATTTACTAAAACTAAAATAATGCACACTAAATATCCAAGCCAACTTGATGGATTTGCTTTTTTATTTATTTTAAATCCGTTAAAATATTCATATAAGCATATTATTGATAACATACCTATTGCTACACTAAACACTATATCATTTGCAAATATAAATATAATTAATACTAAAGGAAATCCTAATACTGCACTTATTACCCTAGTTAATAAATCTTTTTTCTTTTTCTCCATTAATATATTCCTTTCTTAAACAGTTGATATTTAAAAAATTTCTAATTATTTTCCTTTTCTTCTTTGACGGTTAGAAAAATCTTCTATTGCTTTATCTATATCTTCTGTTTTAAAGTCAGGCCAATATTTATCTAAGAATAGGAATTCAGAATATGTAATTTGCCAAGGCAAAAAGTTACTTGTTCTATACTCTCCAGATGTTCTTATAACTAAATCTGGGTCGACTTGCCCATATGTATAAAGATTATCTGAAATCATATCTTCATCAATATCATCTATTTTTATTTTACCTTCTTGCACTTTTTCAGCAATAAGTTTTGTTGCCCTTACTATTTCTGCTCTTCCGCCATAATTAAATGCTATATTTAGTTTAAGACCTGTATTGTCCTTTGTTCTTTCTTCCATTTTAAGCATTTTTTCTCTTAATGTAGGTGGAACTCCTTCTTTATCTCCTAAAATTCTTAGTTTTATATTTTCCAAATCCGCTGTTTTTAAAAATCTATCAAGATAAAGCTCTAATATTTTCATTAAAGCTCCTACCTCTTCTTTTGTTCTTTTCCAATTTTCTGTAGAAAATGCATATACTGTTAATATCTCAAGTCCTATTTTATTACAATACTTTGTAATTTCTTCTAAAACTTCTGCTCCTTTTTTGTGTCCTAATGCTGTTTCTAAATTATTTTGCTTAGCCCATCTTCTGTTTCCATCCATAATTATTGCTATATGTTTTATATCAGAATTTTCCATAAATATTTCCTTCCATATTATAATTTTATTGCATTTAAACAGACATTATTTCATTTTCTTTTTTAGAAAATACTTCATCTATTTTTGCTATGCTACTATCTGTAGCTTTTTGAATTTTATCTTCTAAACTTCTTTCTTCATCTTCAGATATTTCATTATTTTTTAAACTAGCCTTTGCTTCATCCATTTCATCTCTTCTAACATTTCTAATTGCAACTTTAGCATCCTCTGCCATTTTTTTAATATCTTTAACTATTTCTTTTCTTCTTTCTTCTGTAAGTTCTGGAAATACTAAACGGATTAGTTGTCCATCATTTACTGGATGAATACCTATTCCGGCAATTTCTATAGCTTTTTCAACTTGTGATAATATACTTCTATCCCATGGTTGAATAACGATAAGTCTTGCCTCTGGAACTGAGATACTTGCAACTTGGTTAAGAGGTGTTGTCACTCCATAATACTCAACTTGTACCTTATTTAATATTGCAGGATTTGCCCTACCTGCTCTTACTTCTTGAAAACTATCTTGTAAATTGTTAATTACTTTTTCCATTTTTTCATTCATTACTTCTAAACTCATAAAATCCTCCTAAAATTTTTTTATTATAAAAATCTTTTGTTAATTTATTTTAATCAACTTTTGTTCCCACATCTTCTTCATTTACAGCTTTAATGATATTATCTGGGTCACTCATTGCAAATATAACAAGTGGTATGTCATTATCTTTGCAAAGTGAAATAGCTGTAGAGTCCATAACTTTTAAATCTTTTTCTAAAATTTCTTGATATGTTATATGGTCAATTTTTTGTGCAGTTGGATCTATCTTTGGATCTGCAGTATAAACTCCATCTATAGTTTTAGCAACTAAAATTGCATTTGCACCAATTTCTGCTGCCCTTAAAGCTGCAGCTGTATCTGTTGAGAAAAATGGATCTCCAACTCCACAAGAGAATATAACTATTCTTCCTTTTTGCAAATGTTCCATTGCCTCTCTTTGAGAAAATGGTTCTGCTACTCTTTTCATTTCTATAGCTGTTTGAACTATTGCTTCTATTCCTCTTTTTTCAATAGCATCTTGCAAAGCTAAGCCATTCATTGCAGTAGCAAGCATTCCCATATAATCCGCTGTTGTTCTTACCATATTTTCGCCATATTTACCTCTCCAAAAATTGCCTCCACCAACAACTATTGCAACTTCAACACCTAAATCATATATGCTTTTTATTGCATCACATACTTCATTAATTGTTTCTTCGTTGATTCCTACTTTTTGGTCTCCTGCTAGTGCTTCTCCACTTAATTTTAACAATACTCTTTTATACATAATATATATCCTTTCTGCTCTTATGTAAATTATTGCTAATTCTACATTTGTATTCTATCATATATATCTTAAAACTTAAATAGAATAAATAAAAAAATTTTAAATATGAGTATTTTTTATATTTATGATTGTAATAAAATGTAATATTAGTAAATGTAAATTTTTTCGCTAAAATACTGGATTTTTCTTATATTTTATGGTATAATATAAGTGTAGTGTTTTTTAGCTACTTGAAAGGATTTTGTATTATGAAAATGAATAAAAATGAATTAATTATAAATAATATAAAAACTTCTATGGAAATGGAAAATCAATTTTTAACAGATAGAGATATTAATGTTTTAAACAATTTTGCTGATGATAAAATCACATTACAAGATGCTATTTCTACTTTTAAAACTGATGCAATCTCTTCTTTTAAGAAAATGACTTTTTAAATATTTTAATGTACCATTTTTATACTTTTACAAAAGGAGTAATATTATAAATGTATGAAGCTAGAAATTCTATATATTGTTATAAAGATACTAATATATTAATAAATAAGTTAGATATAAAAGACCCAGTAATTCTTTCAGATTATGAAAAGCGTATTGTTTCTTTAAAGTTACTTGCTCTTCATAAACAAGGTATTACTGGGAATTTTGATTCAAAGCATTTTATTAGCATTCATAAATTTTTGTTTGAAGATATATATCCGTTTGCTGGAGAATTCAGAGCAGAAAATATCGCTAAAGATAATTTTAGCTTTGCTGATTACCAATATATTGAGCAAGAACTAACTAAAATATTAGACAAACTAAAAAATGAAAATTATCTTCAAGGTTTATCTAAAGAAGATTTAGCAAAACGTTTAGCATATTATTGGGCTGAACTTAATGTTCTTCATCCTTTTAGAGAAGGTAATGGAAGAACTACTAGAGAGTTTTTAAGACAACTTGCTCTTAAAAATGGATATTTATTAGATTTACAAAATGTTAATACTAATGAACTTCTAGATGCTAGCATCAAATCTGTTTTTAATGAAAATGAACTTGCTAATTTGATTTATAAAACTCTAGATGATGAATAGTCAAAAATTTTAAATTTATTAAAAAAATAAAACAAGAATTTTTCAATAAAATCCTTGCTTTATTTTTTTATTGTTCTTCTTCAGTCTCAAATTGGGAATTATACAAATTAGCATAAGCACCATTTTTAGCTAAAAGTTCTGTATGAGTTCCTTGTTCTACTATATCTCCATGTTCCATAACTAATATTAAATCTGCATTTTTTATTGTTGATAATCTGTGTGCAATAATAAAACTTGTTCTTCCTTTCATTAAATTGTCCATTGCTTCTTGTATTTTTATTTCAGTTCTTGTATCAATGCTAGATGTTGCTTCATCTAAAATTAATATTTTAGGATTAGCTAAAATAACTCTAGCTATTGTAAGTAACTGCTTTTGTCCAGCAGATATATTTGATGTTTCTTCATTTAATATCATATCATATCCATTTGGAAGAGTTTTTATAAAATGATGTACATTTGCTGCTTTGGCTGCTTCTATTACTTCATTATCAGTTGCATCTGGTTTGCCATATTTAATATTTTCTTTAACTGTTCCGCTAAATAACCAAGTATCTTGAAGAACCATTCCAAATAATTTTCTTATATCTTCTCTTTTATATTCTGCAACATTATTTCCATCTATATATATTGCTCCATCATTTAAATCATAAAATCTCATAAGTAGTTTAACTATAGTTGTCTTTCCTGCTCCTGTTGGACCAACAATTGCAATTTTTTGACCATCTTTAATGTTTGCACTGAAATCATTAATTATTATTTTATCTTCATTATATCCAAATTTTACATTTTCAAATTTAATATTACCTTTTAGGTTTTCTAATTTCTTTGTGTGTTTTACTTTTTCAATTTCTTCTTTTTCTTCTAAGAAATTAAATATCCTTTCAGAGGCTGCTGCCATCTCTTGAAGCACACCTGATATTTGAGCAATTTGTGCAATAGGTTGGTTGAACTGTCTACTATATTGTATAAATGATTGTATATTTCCTACTGTTATTCTTCCTTTTATTGCTAGATATCCTCCAAGTATTGCAATAGCAACATAAGACACATTTCCAATAAAATTCATAATTGGATGCATTAATCCTGATAAAAATTGCGCTTTCCAACCTGCATTGTATAATGCATCATTTTCTTTTTCAAAAGCTTCTATTGTTTTTTCTTCACCATTAAATGCTTTTATAATGATATGTCCACCATATGCTTCTTCTACTCTAGCATTTACATGTCCTATGCCATCTTGTTGAGCAGTAAAGTATTTTTGAGATTTTTTTACTATTATCCCAACAAAAATTGTTGTAAATGGCAAAATAATTAGTGAGACAAATGTCATTGTTACACTTATTGAAAGCATCATTACTAAAATTCCTATTACTGTGCATATTGACGATATTATTTGAGTAATGCTTTGGTTTAAGTTCATTGATAGAGTATCAATATCATTTGTAATTATTGATAATACTTCTCCATCTGTCTTTTTATCAAAATATCCCATTGGTAATTTATTTATTTTTTGTGCTAAGTCATTTCTCATTTTATATGTGATTTTTTGTGATACATTTGTCATAACAAACCCTTGAATTGCTGAGAAACACATACTTATTATATATAGAGTTAGAAGTGTCAATAATATATGTGCAATGTTTTCAAAGTTAATTCCTGCTCCACCTGATATTTTGCTCGTTAGTCCTGTATATATTTCAGTTGTAGCATTTCCTAAAACTTTTGGTCCAACTATATTAAATATAGTTCCACCTATTGCAAATACAAAAACTACTATCAGTTGCCATTTATAATTTACTAAATAATTCTTGATTAGTTTAAGCATTGAACCTTTAAAGTCTTTTGCTCTATCTAGTCCACCATTTCTTGGTTTTCTTACTGGTCCTGGCACTTTTTACACTTCCTTTCTTTTTAGTTCTTCTTCAGATAATTGTGATGTAGCTATTTGTCTATATGTTTCGCAATTTTCTAGCAATTCCTCATGAGTACCTTTTCCAACAATTTTGCCTTCTTCTAATACTATAATTTGTTCTGCGTTTAAAATTGTACTTACTCTTTGTGCTACTATTATTACTGTTTTTCCTTCTGTCTTTTCTTTCAATGCTTCTCTTAAATTTCTATCTGTTTTTAAGTCTAATGCTGAAAAGCTATCGTCAAAGATAAATATTTCTGGGTCTATTGCCAAAGCCCTTGCTATTGACAAACGTTGTTTTTGTCCTCCTGATACGTTGTTACCACCTTGTGCTATTGGAGAATCATATTTATCTGTTTTGCTTTCGATAAACTCTGTTGCTTGTGCTATATCTGCTGCTCGTTCCATTTCTTTATTAGAAATATTTTTTCCATATTTAATATTACTTTCTATTGTTCCAGAGAATAAAATGCCTTTTTGTGGAACATAGCCTATTTTTTCTCTTAGACTTTTCTGAGAAACATCTTTTACATTTACTCCATCAACAAGGAGTTCTCCTCCTGTTACGTCATAAAATCTTGGAATAAGATTTATTATTGTTGACTTTCCACTTCCTGTACTTCCTATAATTGCAGTAGTTTCACCAGGTTTTGCTGTAAAATTAATATCTGTTAATATTTCAGTATCTGCATCTGGATATCTAAAAGATACATTTCTAAATTCAACTAAACCTTTTTTATTTTTGTCGAATTTAGCCTGTTTTTCCTTTGGTTTGTCTTCTATTTGTGGTTTTGTTTCTATAACTTCATTTATACGGTTAGCTGAAACTGATGCTCTTGGAAGAATTATTGAAATCATTGAAATCATTAGGAAACTCATAACAATATGCATTGCATATTGTAAAAATGCCATCATATTTCCAACTTGCATTACTCCTGAATCAATGTTATGTCCTCCAACCCATATTATAAGTATAGTTATTCCTTGCATTATAAACATCATAACTGGCGTCATTAAGCTCATTGTTCTGTTTACAAATATACTGTTTTTCATTAAATCTTTATTTGCTAAATCAAATCTGTCCTCTTCTCTTTTTTGAGTGTTAAATGCTCTTATTACTGGTATTCCTTTTAAAATTTCTCTTGCTACTAAATTAAGTTTGTCTATCAATGTTTGCATTAATCTAAATCTTGGCATTGCTAAAATAAATAAAGTTCCAACTAATATAATTATCAATACTACAGCTAAACCAATTATCCAAGCCATTGATAAATTACTTGTTGTTATTACTGTAATTAATCCCCCGATTGCCATTATTGGTGCATATACAACAACTCTAAATAACATTGTTAAAAGGTCTTGTATCCTTTGAATGTCATTTGTATTTCTGGTAATTAGTGATGCTGCTCCAAATTCTCTAAACTCTTTATTAGAAAAGCTAAGTGATTTTTTGAATACTTTTTCTCTTAGAGTTTTACCAAGTTTTGCTGCAACTTTTGAAGAGAAAAACATTATTAAAATTGCACAGCTCATACTGATTAAAGCTACTCCAAGCATTTGTAAGCCTGTTAGCAGTATGTAGCCATTAGAAATTGAAGTCGTATCTAATCCAATTTTTTCGTATTCACTTTTTATAAAAGCATTAGCTCCTTGCTCTTTAATTGACTCTGACATACTATCTATTTGAGTATTAATTTGGGTAAGTAATGTATTTCTTGTATTTTCTGGCATTGTTTTTATAACATCAATCAGGCTGTTTGTTTCAAGCATACTATCTATCACTTGTGGGTTTACAATACTATTTTGTCCTGATTGTGTACTTCCACTACTCATAGCTTGCTTTAATGCTTCTTTTATCTGATTTGAAAACTGTTCACTTTGCATTAAATTAAGTAACATAAGAGGCGCAGAAATATTATTATTTAAATCTTTTCTTTCCTCTTTTGAAATATTTTTTAATTTGTACAATTCTTCATTTTCTAAGATAGGATATTCTTTTACATTTTTTTCTGTCTTTTCCATCAGTTCATATTTAGACATGATTTCTTCATCTTTGTCTGTAAAATACATTAATTCATCCATTGAGTTTTTGGTTATTACTTCTGGTGATGGATTAGTTATTCCACTTTGCTGAATTCCTACATTTACAATTTGTGATGTAAAATCTGGAAGTTTTAAATCTGCTGCTGCTTGAACACATAAAAGTATAAATATTATAAGAACAAAAGTCCACGATTCTTTAAGATTTTTTAATACTTTTAACATTTTGTTAGAACTCCTTTTTTATCTTTATAATTTTATTTGCATTATATTATTATAATTAATCATTATTTTTTTGTCAATGAAAACAATTGTTGATAAATGTAAATTTTTAGTGAATTTTTAAGTTTGAAAATATATTTTAATTTATATTTTGTTATGTTATAATGTCTATAGTAAGAAAGGAATGGAATTGTTATGGAAGATTTAATTAGTGTTATAGTAACTGTTTATAATAATGAAAAAACATTAAAAGATTGTATAATGTCAATTATAAGTCAAACTTATAGAAATATTGAAATAATTATAGTTGATGATGGTTCAACTGATACTTCTAGTCAAATTTGTAATGAACTTTTAATTAGTAATTCTAGATTGAAAATAATATCACAACTTCACTCTGGTTTGCCTTCTGCTAGAAATAAGGCTTTGGATGAAGCTCGTGGGAAATACATTACTTTTGTTAATGGCTCTGATAAGTTAGAAAAAGACTGTTTAGAAAATTTGCATCTAATGGTTTCTTCTTATGATGTTGATATTGCTGTTTGCTCAGTTTACACTAATGAAATAAAAAATACATCTAACAAGATAATTACATTAGATAAAGAAGATGCTTTAAGACAACTTTTAATTGAAGATATTATTAAAAATACTCCTTGTGGAAAATTATTTTCTCGTGAACTTTTTAAACTAATTAGATTCTCCACAACTGAAGTTGAAACTGTTTTTAAATTATTTGAACAATGTAACAAAGTTGCTCTTATGAATAATGATTGTTATTTTTTAAGAAATAAATTAAGCTTCCCTCTTAATTTTTCATTAGATAAGGATTTAAGAATAATGAAATTATATCCAAGCCTTTCTATTTATTGTAAATGTAACATCATAAAAGAAATTCAAAATTATTTTTATGATTGTATTACTAATAATAAAACTATTGAAGATGAAGAAAAAATTTATGATACTTTTATAAAACTTGTCCAAAGTGATGGAGATAAAATTAGTAGCTACTTTGGCAATGTAAGAAAAGCTCATTTATATTTGCTTGCAGATGACCTTAAAAATTATAAAATTGTATGCCCTGTTTTACCTGATTTAAATAATTAATAAAAAAGATTGTTTATATTTCTTTAAAGATTTATAAACAATCTTTTTATTCGTAAAGAGACATGTATTTATTAGAATAATGTATTATTCAACATTTTTCTTATAGTATATGATATATTCTGAATCATCACAATTCATAACTATTTCATATTCTGATTTAATATTTTTTATTTCACTTGTAGTTAAACTATCATTTGAATTATAATCATCATCTTCTATTTTATCACCAAGGCTTTTAATTATTTCATCAATAATGCTATCTTCATTGTTTTCTGAGTCATTAATCAAACTGTATCCCTCGATTTCTTTAAGATTATATTTCGTATTTTTTCCTTTGATTGTAGTTATTTTTTCTTCATATAAGATTTTGTCAGAGTCAATGTCTACATACTTTACATTCTTAATTTCATTATTACTCATATTTTGATTATTAACTTCTTGTTTTTCATTATCATTAATGTTTTGATTATTTGCTTCTTCTACGTATGTTTTTAAAGTATCTTCTACTTTATCATAAATTAAACTAATCTCTTTATCACTATCCATAACTATTGTTTGCATATTGTTTTCACATATATAGCCATCTATTTCTGTTTTTCCTAATCTTATTTTTTCGCCTTCATAACTTTGAGTTGTCTTTGATTCCATAAGTTCATTGCCAGTTGTTTTATCAACATAGTGAATAGTTAAAAATCTATTTTTAGCATACATATATTTTATAGTCATAGCTTCTTTTGATAGCTTTCCATTTAGTTTTCCGTCACTTTTAACAAATGTATATCCATCTATCTGTTTGCATAAATTATTTGCATCAAATTCATCATTTACCATTCCTGTAATTTTTTCTGGTGCAGAGATTGCACTTCCTGTATTAATATCAATATATTCAATATTAATTCCATTTGATGGAATATCTATTTTAAAAGTTTTATTTTCAGAAAAATTGCCATTATTATCAACTGTTCTTATATGTAGATAATAGTTGTCATCAAAATTAATATTTTGTAGTACGAATGGTGAATCATCTAACTTATTAACTTTTTCTTCTGCTTCATCATCTTCACTATTACTAATTTTGTAGCTATATCCATATAATCCAGATTCTTTATAAAAATCTAATTTTTCTTGATTTTCATTATTTTCTACTATATATTCATAGCTACTGCCATTATCCTTTGGTTTTTCAAAATTAACTATTACATTGTTTTCTAACACCTGTGGATTAATTGAGTTAAGGTTGTCTGGTGCACTTATGTCCTCTGTTTTTATTTCTACTTTGCTAGAATTTTTTTCTTTTGTCTCTTCCATAATTGCATTTTGCACAGTTTCATTAGATATATTGTTAGATGTTTCATAAATCTTGCTTCCTGATTTGATTTCAACTATCGAAGATTTTGAATTTTCTTCTTTAATTGATGCAATGGAAACTTCTTTTTTATTAGTTGTATTTAATATAAATATACTAACAATTATTGCAAAAATTGCTATAATTATTTTTATCTTTGGAGTAATAATTTTAACCATAGGCACGTTTCCTTTCTTTGTTTTTTCTTAGCTAAGAATTTTAATTTTGATATTACCAAAATTTGGTTATATTATATTTTGCATTTTTTATTTTGTCAATACATATTTTGATATTTTTTTACAAAAAAAATAAAAATATTGTAATTTGAAGTGATCCTAAGTTTGCTAACAATGATATGTAACCAAATTGTTAGACAAAACTTTTAACAGTTCACATCAAATACAATATTTCTATTTAATAACTTATTTTATAAAACTTCTAATATTGGTGGTGCTACTTGTTTCTTTCTTGAAACAACACCTTCTAGCATAGCTGAATCATTTTCATCAAGTTTTACATTAAATGCTTTTTCAATTACTTCTTTTTCATTTCCTAATGCTATTACTTTAGAATTTGTGTTGATTATATCTGTAATTAAAAATACGTACAAATCTAGCTTTCTATCTGAAATTTGTTTTTCCATTGCAAATTCTATTTCTTCTTTTCTTACAAATACATCATCAATATCTGCAGTATTAACTTGTGCTATAACTATTTTTTTATCATTAGCTGTAAATTCTTTAGCATCTAAGTTAATAACTTCATCTGCTGAATATGCACTTAAATCTGTTCCTGCTTTAAGCATTTCAAGACCATATTCTGATGCATTTATTCCTACAAGTGCTTCTAGTTCTTTAAAGGTTTCTACATCTTTTTCTGTGCATGTTGGTGATTTTAAAAGTAAAGTATCAGAAATTATTGCACTTAGCATAAGCATTGCAGTTTGTTTATCTATCTCGATATTTTCTTGTTTAAATATTCCATATAAAACTGTTGCTGTGCAACCATAAGGTTTTGCAATGTAATATAAAGGAAGTACAGTTTCAAATGATGCAATTCTATGGTGGTCTATTACTGCAATTACTTCTGCATCTTCTCTATTATTTACGCTTTGTTCTTTTTCATTATGGTCTACTAAAATAATTTTTTGACCTTTTTGAACTTCTGATATTTTTCTAGGAACTTCTACTCCTAAATAATTTAAAATATATTCTGTTTCTTTATTTAAATTTCCTAATCTAACAGCTTCTGCTTCTAATCCATAACTTTTAACTAGCTTTTCCATTACTAGACTTGAGCAAATTGTATCTGTGTCTGGGCTTTTATGTCCAAATATCAATATTTTTTCCATTTTATATTTTCCTTTCTTTTTTTATATTTAGCATTATACATTTTAAAGCCCAAATTGTCAACAACAAACATTGAGTAACATTTTTCGTAAACTAGCAATACAATATAATAGAACCAAAAAGGAGGATAAAAATGAATAGATGTAGAAGTTGTAATTGTTGCAAGCAAAATAATCAAGCACCAATAATTACAATAAATAATCAAAGCAATAATATGGACGATAAATGTAGTTGTGGATTTAATGACCCATCAGTATTTCCAGAAAATTATATGTATGGTCAAAGCTATGTTCCAATTCAATATATAAATACTACTTTTAAACCAAATGTAGCTCTAAAAATGGGAAGTCTTTATCCTGAACTTGTTAGCCCATATGAGGCAGGTCAAGGAATGGCTGAAATCGAATATTTAAGAAATGTAACTTATAATGAAGGGAGATGTCCAAATGCCTTATAATTGTGTTATAAATAACGAAGAAAATAATTTATCAAAGCAAGAATTGATGAATATGATTCAATCTTATGCTTTTGCAGTTAATGATTTAACTTTATATTTGGATACTCATGTAGAAGATGATAAGGCATTAAAACTTCATAATGAATATACAAGAGAGTTAAAAAAATATGTAGATATTTATGAGAAAAATTATGGGCCACTTACAATGTATTGTCCTTGCAATAGTTGGAGATGGATTGCGAATCCATGGCCTTGGGAAGGAGGAAATAATTAATTATGTGGACTTATAATAAAACTCTTCAATACCCTGTTAATATAAAACAAAAGGACCCAAGACTTGCAAAATGGATTATATCACAATATGGTGGTCCTGATGGAGAACTTGCTGCTTCTCTTAGATATTTATCTCAAAGATTTGGAATGCCTGATACTAGATCAAAAGCTGTGCTAAACGATATAGGCACTGAAGAACTTGCGCACCTTGAAATGGTTGGTACTATCGTTCATCAACTAACTAAAGATGCTTCTATTGAAGAAATAGAAAGAGCTGGTTTAGGCGCATATTACACTGACCACGGGATGGGTTTGGAATATTTCTTAAAAGATTAAAATTTTTGAATTAAAATTTAACTTAAAATAAATTATTGAAATAATTATGTATTTTTAATATAGTTTTTAAATCTTGTTTATTATTATAAATAAATCTAATATAAATAATATCTTGTTTTTCTAATAAATAATATATTATACTGTAGGAAATTCTTTTTCTTCTATATATAAGTTCTCGTAATTGCTTGTCCGAAGATTTTAATAATTCTTTTCCTAAATACGGTGAATGTTCTAAATTACTTATATATTGAAGAATATTTATGTTTGTTTCTATTGCATTTTTCAAAGAGAACTTAGCGTTGTAGTCATATATACTATAAAGACACTCTTTTGCTAAGTTTGTTATAATCACTTGCAAACTTTGCCTCCATTTCTTTTTTTAATTCTTCTAATGTGCAAACTCTACCATTGTTTATATCGTCTGCACTTTTTACTAAAGAAATAAAAAATCCCAAATTATATAAAGAATCAAAAAATGTTCCATCATCTTCTTTGCATTCCCTAAATAATTTACTAATTTTTTCAATAGGTATTATTTCATTTTTCATTTTACTACCTTCCTTTCTAATTTTTAATATAATTTGCTTTATTATTGTTACCAATTAAGCATTGAATAATCTCTTTGTCATCTTCAGATAAATCTTCTGTTCCATAACTATCTACATATCTTTGTGTTACATCCTTTAATATATCAATTGTTTTTCTTGTTTTGATTTCTTCTTCTAGTTCATATGGTAGATTTTCAATAATATTTATAAATTTTTCTCTTACTGGCGTCATATAGTTTCCTTTCTCTAAAACTTAAAAATAGTATATCATATATTTTTACAAATTGCTATACTTTTTTCCATATTTTACATAATATTTTAAAATTTCATTTACTTTTTCACTTGACCATATTTTAAAATTTTATTATTTATTAAAAATTCCAGTGAATTATAACATCCTGTTTTTCTTTTGTTTCACTTGAATCTGTTTTTGATTTTTCTTTTTCTCCAATTTCTATAAAATCTATAAACTCATTTACTATTTCAAAATTAAGTATATTAAAATTTTTATATTTATTAATTATTTTTTCCTTATTCTCTTTTATTAATTTACTATTTGCTTCTTTTTCTTTTAGCTTTAATAAATCATTTTCAATTCTTTCTATTTCTTTTTGTTTATTATCTTTATCTGCTAAAAAAGATTTATTTAAGTCTTCAAAAGTATTTTCTGTAACTTTTTTATTTACTTTATCTATATAAAGTTCTTTTATTGCTTGGTTTATATCATTCATTTCTTTTAATAGAATAGTTTTTTCTTTTTGCAAATTATCACATTTTAGCTTATTATCATTTATAACAAATAACTCATCTGGTATATTATTAAAATCATAATACTTAATTATTTTTTCTCTTATTTTGTTTTCTATTATTTCCTTTAACTTATCATATCCAATAGAGTGTCTTGTGCAATTTCCATATAATTTTTTTGAAAACTTACATGAAAAAAATGTATATCCTTTTGAATTTTGACATTTATACATTTTGTTTTTACAGTCTTTGCATATTAGTTTATTTGCAAAAATATGTTTTTCTCCATTTTTACATTTTCTAGTTCTTTCTCTAAATAAAGCCTGTACTTTATTAAACTGCTCTTTTGATATAATAGCTTCATGAGTGTTTTCTACTATAATTCTTTTATTGGTTGGAATTGTAATTTTCTTTTTGGATTTGTAGCTTACTTTTTTATTATATCCTTGTACCATATTTCCAATATACATTTGATTTTTTAATATTTTAGTTATTGTAGATTCACTCCAGTAAGCATTATTTTTTCCATTATTCTTAAAATTAAGACCTTTTGAAATTTTATATCTTGTTGGTGTTAAAATTTTTTCATTATTTAATTGTGTGGCAATTTTACTTATTCCATATCCATTTTCATATAAATTAAATATTTCTTTAATTACTCCTGATACTTCTCTATCTACTACTAACTTATTTTTGTTGTCTTTATCGCTTTTATATCCATAACATACGAAACTTCCTATATGAAGTCCTTGTTTTCTTTTATTGTCAAATGTCTTTTTAATGTTTTCAGATAAATCTTCTAAATACCATTCATTGACTAGTCCATTTATCTGTCTTGATTTTTTATTACCTTTATCAAGAGTATCAACATGGTCTACTAAACTTATAAATCTAATATTCCACTCTACAAATTTATTATGTAAGTATTTTTCAACCACTTCCATATCACGAGTAAATCTACTTTGTGTTTTACAGAGTACTATATCAAATTTATGATTTTCGCCATCAGTTAATAATTTATTAAATTCAGGTCTTTTGCTATCTATTCCAGAATAATCTTCATCACAGTAAATTTTATATATATCCCATCCTCTTTCTATAGAATAATTAATGAGCATAGATTTTTGATTTTGGATACTTTCACTCTCTAACTCTTTGCTTGATTTATTTTCATCTTCTCGTGAAAGACGCACATAAATTGCAACTTTCATAAGTTTACCTCCCCAATTGGTAAACTACTCATTTTGTATAATGAATTATACTTATGTTTTAGTAGTTAATCAATGTTTTTGGAGAATTCACTTTTTATTAATTTGTTTATAATAGCAGTTATTTTTTCTTTTATATCCTTTTCATTTTTACTTTTATATAATTCCTTTACATCAAAAATAATCTTTTCTTTCATACAAATCCTCCTGAAAATAATTTTATTCATTAGGACTTGTACTTTTAACAAAAAAATGGTATACCACTTGTGTGGTATACCATAGCTTGTCCTGTCTTTTGTACAGGAACAATCCAAACGTACTATTTCACCTACAATACAAAAGTTATCCGGCGAAATATTTATTTAATTTTCATACTCTAATAAGCTTCTAGCTTTTATTTTCTTTGTACTTACTTTTTCAGCGTTCAAATCTACTTTAAATATAAAAGTGGGCGAAAACCGACGCTATCGGTGTTATCCGTTGGACCGTAGCTGTAGCGAAGAGCTGTCCAATAGTAGGTACTGCTGTACATACCGCCTCTAGGAACACAAGGGGTACCGATGCTACCGAGCCAATGCATCAGAATATTCTGTCGTCCATTCCAATAAATTACCTGCCATATCAAATATGTGACATTTTTCGTCTCCTGTTGCTCCTGTATTTAACACTGAACTTTTTGTTGATCCATTTGCGTTTGCATAATTGCTATGTCCCATTTTTTGTATATATACTATCGCTGTATCCCATGCATAACTATTTACTAAATCACTTTCTACATAACTTGATTCATTCCCACTACTATACATATTTTTACATACTATTGAACTATCTTCCTCTGTTATATATCTCCATAATTTTCCTTCTGCAATTGATGTTGCACTATCATTTGCATTAAGAGTATCATCATTACCTTTTTTGGTTGGTTTTACTTCTGGCTTTTGGTTTGTCATTATAGAAGTTTTAGCGGTATCAAAAAATCCATAGCCATCAGCTGGAACACTTCCACTTCCAAAACTTGCTTCATATCTTGCTAAGTAGTATCCATTATTATTCCCTACACTTGTTACAAATCCTTCTAATGATTTTGCTCCCACTCCTCCATTTGTTCTAGGTTCTTCTGTGTTTGTACTTTCTATAAAATTTGTGTTAATTGACTTTCCTTTGACTGAACGATTTGCTCCTGATTGCTTTAATTCTTCTTTTCCATTTTCTGCATTAAATTCATATCTTCCTAGTGTTATTTCTACTTTGCTTCCATCTTTTTTCGTAATTAATCCTGTTCCTTTTCCGTCATTATTTCCGTTTATATTGCTTACTGGTATCCATACGAATTGATTTTTATCTGCATCTTCTATTACTATTCCGTCTTCTACTGTTTCTCCTTCTACTACTTTAAATGTTCCTGGTACTGTTACTGGATTTCCTAATTTGTCTTCTGCTTTTATTGTTTCATGGTCAGTTGTTGTTACTGTCGTTACTAATGGTTTTCCATTTGGTCCTTCGCCTTCTTTTGGTGGGTTGGTTGGTGTTGTTGGTGTTGGTGTTGTTGTTATATTACTATATTGGTCTAATTCTCTATCTAGATTTGTTAATAAGTCTTGTTCATTTGTCTGGGCTACCTTATATCTACCTGCTGCATTTTTTGCCCTCTGAAATAATCCGTTTTCTGACAATGCTATATTTATTGTTACTCCTGCTAATATTAATAGTATTATTATGGTTACTACTAGTGCTACAAGTGTAATTCCGTTTTTCTCTAATATTTATTTGTTTTGTTTTATTTTGTTTCTTTAACAATTTTGTTCTTTGAATGTTTCTCACTTTTATGTTCCTCCTTTGTTTCTTATTTTTTATTTTTTTGTTTTCCTTATTTTTGTCTTTTTTTATTATTATCACTTTTTGCTTACTTTATACACATAATTACTACACATTTACCTATTTTACGCTTATTTGTAACAAAATTAAATTTTTTATTTATTTTTCAATGTGCTCTCATTATGTTTATATTTTAGCTCATTTTAATTCTATATTAAATTCAATTTTAAGTCAATAGTAAATTTAATTTTCACTGAAACTTAAATATATTTTTATCAAATAACTGAACAAAATGAGTAATTACCTATATTCCTTTTAAGAGACATTTCTAACCCACACCACACGGTGTTGATGTATATCCAAATTCTGCTGCTGGTGTTCCTTTCACAGCTGCATATATTGCTGCAAAAGGAGATCCTATTGCAAATTTACAAGAAGACTTGGCTGCTGAGCAAAAAGCAAGAGCAACCTATGAAAAATTAATTGATTTATCAAGAGATAACTGCGATGTTGTTGATGTTCTTAGATATTTAAGACAAAGAGAAATTGTTCACTTCCAAAGATTTGGTGAAGCATTAAGGAATGTCCAAGATTTATTAATGCAAAAAAGATGCTTTATGATGAATGATGGAACTACTAACACTAATATTGTAACTAATAATAATGTAGCAGATAATAATGATAAAAACTAACTAATTTATCTTATTAATTATAAAAGATTCCCTATTAAATATTGGGAATCTTTTCTTTTATAATTAATTCTTTTGCTTTCATAACATCCTTTTCATTTGTAGTTTTAATTCCAAGTTTTTGTATTTCTTTAAACATTCCTTCTTTTATTCTTTCTATTTCAGTATTGGACATTCCTCTATAGTCATTAGTATCTTCATATTCTAATAACAAACCTAAATTTTCTACAAGTTGAAGTGCTAATTCCATATTATCTTTTTTCAAAACAATTACTTGATATTTTACTCTAATTAATTCTTCAAATTTTAAACACTCAAATAATTTCTTGGCTGTTTCTAAATCTTTACAGTCTATACTTATCTTTTGTTCAGATAATAAATTATTATTTTTATCATATTTTTTGTTTTTATACGTAATTTTTTTTATTTCTTCTCCTTCTATATTTAAGTATCTAAGTAATACAGAATTTGATAATATGTATTGTATATTATCACTTTTTAATTTATCGACTAATTGTGACATATATAAATCATTTATTTCACTTTTTCTTATAATAACAAATTCTTCTTTTTTAAGTTTTGTTACAACATTTTCCAAACTTTCTTTTACTCTTACAGTTATTTCAATTTGCTCCATATCTTTTCATTTTTCCTTTCAAACTTATTGTAAAATATTATACAAAATTAATAAAAAAAAGTAAAGAATAAAAATATCCCACAATTTGAATTGCTTTCAAATTGTGGGATTAAACATAAGAATTACTTATATTTAAGATTATAAAATGTTTATATTCTTTTAACCGAAATAATTTTAATGCTTATTCCATTAAAATCAATTGTTTCACCAACTTTTTTTCCAATTAATACTTGTGCTAATGGTGATTCGCATGAAATAATATCTTCATCTAAGTTACCTTCTTCATTTCCTAAAATAGTATATTCCTCTTCATATCCATCGAAAATTAATTGGACTTTTGAACCTATAATTACTTTTGTGCCATCAAATTTTTTATAATCATCTGTTTCTTCTATAATTATTGCCGTTTGATATCTTTGAAAAAGTTGCTTCCGTTTTTCTGGCAGTGAATACATAGCTTGTACCCTTAAATCCATATATTCTGAATTTTCTCTTAAATCATTATCTCTTTTGGCACTTTCGCCCATTTTTTTATGAGCTTCTATAATTTTACTTTCCATTTGGAGAAAATCTTGATAAAGTTTCTCATAGCCTTTTCTAGTAATGTATTCCATTTTCTAAAAATCCTCCTTTTTTTCTTTCAAATATTTTCTTACCATCATAACAATTTTTCCGTAATTATTTTGTCCATCTTTAAGTGGTCCACATCCCCAATAATTTTCTTTTACTGTTGCTTCAATTATTTCTTCTTCACCAGTTTCCAGTAATTTTTCTTTAATATCAGGATTTGCTTCAAATTTAAACAATACAGCATCAAACATTACTTGTTTTTTTATTTTTTCCCAATCTTTGCGTAATTTATGGTTTCTATCACGTCCAATATTCGAAGCTATTTTAGGAGTTTCAGCATTAATTATTTGATTTCTAATATCTTCATTTTCAAACTTTTGGGCTTGATAATAATGTTCAGATGTTTTCCAGTAAATTCCATCCCTATAAAAACCATGATTTGAATATGTTGCCAAATACCCAAGAGGACCATTTTCTTTATAAAAATATATAGCCATTTTTATCTCCTTCTTTGACCTGGAATTTGATAACTTATCTCTAAATCCGACTGACTTAATATTTCATCATCTTCATTAAGGCTTACTTGTCTTCTAAAAGAAACTTGTCCAGATTCATCGGTAGTGTTAAAGAGTTGTAATTCTTCAATTGTAACAGTATTATTATAATCGCAACTTAATCTCCAAGCTGTTCCTTCTTGTGACATTTTACTATTATAGCTTCCATAATTTCGCTCATGTGTTGGAGTTAGAGGCTCATTCTTTTTACTTGTTAGTCCACAAAATTCAGATACTGCCCTACCAAGATTACAAATAATTCCTGTATCGATTGTAAAATCAGGATTAAAGAAATCTGATGCTTTATATTCAGCTTCTTGTAATGCTGTTACATATGCATTTACCATTGGTAAAATTTCTTCCATAATATATTGACTTTTATCTTTCTTACCATTTTTCTCGTAGTATTTTGCTTGTTGCATACAAATTGTCAATGTATTATACACATCTTGCCATGTTGCATTATCAAATTTTTCAAGACTTTTTAATCCTTTTTTAGCTTTGTACTGTATCATTGAGTTTACTAAAAATCTTTCAGTTACAATGTAACCAGAATTAACTCTATAATCTGTTTTAGGATATATATTAAATCCATAATTTCCATTCTCTTCTATGCTCGGATTGATTGAATAGTATATACCTTCTGCATTTTGCATCAAATATAGTTTCACAATTTTATAATCTTTAACTTTTAAAAACTTAAAAGCTATTTTTTTCAATTCTTGAATAGAAGATACTTTGTCATAGAGGTCAATCTCATAAAATAGTGTCGCTTCTTCTGTGAGTCTAATTTTATGTTCATACGGGTCACTTATTTGGGCTACATTTAATTTACAATTTTCATCTACAGAGATATATAGATAGTTTTCTGTGCAAATTACTTTGTGTCCAAGTACATCAGTATCAAATACTTCGGCAATTTTGACTAATGGCTTATACCTAATTTCTACACACATTTTTCTACTTCCAGCTCCAACTTTGTTATAGTATGGTTTATAGATTTTTAAGAAATTAGCCATATCACTCACATAGTCATATCTACTAAAAGATTGTGTTCTTGCACATTCCCAACCAGTTTCATATGGTGTAAACGATAATCTTACTCCTCCTAATGCTTCCAACAGTTGTTTGTTAATTTGAGCATGCATTTGATTTAATTGTTGGTTGTGCCTGCTATATCCTACTGTTGAGATTCTTGTCAAAACCCCTAATTCTCTGTATGCCAGTTTAATAAAGCTATACAAATATGGATAATTTCCTATATCATTGTCTAAATATGAGAAAATTACACCGGTTCTGTGTTCAAATCTGTCCCATACAATTAATGGCTTACTTTTTTCTTCCTTTGGAGAAGAATATTTTAAAGCAGCAATTACATTTCTCTGTCTTTTTTCAGTCCAATATTCTGTTGTGGTACCAGCAAATTTGCTACATATTTTACATGCATTCAAGCATCCTATTTGTGGTTGAAAATGCCGAAGTTTTGAAAAGAATTCTACTGGTAAGTTAGAAAATTCTTCAATCAATTTTTTTCTTTCCAAATAGTCTTCTTTACAAATTTCGTTTTCGTCAGATAATAGAAATTTCTTATACATAAAGCTGTTCCTCCTTAATTTTTTCATAAAGTTTTTTTATGTTTGTATCAATGTCTGGATTAGAATTATCAAAATATATTACGTTTTTGCTTAATAGACTTTGAAACTTTTCCAAAAAGGAATCTCTTTTTTGTTTATCATCTAAGACTTTATCTAATATTGATTTTCCTCTCTTATTTATTCTATCTTGTCTAATTTTTTCAGGCAATCCGACAAATATCGTTAAATCTGGTTCCAGTATATTAAATTTTTCATAGTCAAATTCTACATTTAATCCTGCTACTTGATGAGAAACAGTAGTATCTATAAAATATCTTACACAGTAGACATTTCTATTTTTATAATCTAGATTTTTCTTAATGTAGTCTGAGATGAATACAACTGAAGATAAATAATATAAATAATGTGCCATTTGAGATGTTTGTCTCACAATATTATCAATTTTTTCACGTTCTTGATATTCTTTGCTTGGTGTCCGCGTTAGGAATGATGTTAAATCTAGTGCGTGAAGTTTTTCCGCTACAGTACTAGTTCCCGAACCATCTAGTCCTGTAATTACTATAAACATTTTATTTCCTCCTTTACAAAAAATAATTATATTTTTGTATCTAAAAAATTTGATACAATAAAATTATACTATTAATTTACATAATTTTCAAGTTTTTATTAAAAAAATATTTAATTATTCATTTATATTAAAATTTTAAAATGAGTAGTAATCTAAATTCATTTTTTAATATAATAATAAGAAAAACTAACTTAAAAGAGATTCTATTTTAGAATCTCTTTTAAGTTTTCTGAATTTAATATTTCCAATTCTTTTAATACAAATTTTCCATCTTTCATAATTAAAATATCGTCAAAATATATTTCTCCACCACCATATTCTTTTTTCAATATTTTTACTATATCCCAATGAATAGCTGACCTATTTCCATTATCACTTTCTTCTAGTGCCATTCCCGGTGTAAAATGAAAACTTCCATTTATTTTTTCGTCAAATAATGTATCAAACATAGTATTATTTATATATGGATTAAGTCCAAATGCAAATTCTCCTATGTATCTTGCTCCTTCATCTGTGTCTAATATTTTATTAAGTTCTATGCTATGTTCTTTAGCCGTCGCATTTACTATTTTTCCATCTATAAAATCAAATCTTATATTTTCAAAAATTATGTTGTTATACTTAGTTTTAGTATTGTACGTAATATAACCATTAACACTTTCCCTTATCGGGGCTGTGGCTACTTCTCCATCTGGCAAATTAAATGTTCCATAATACTTTTCTGCTGGAATTCCTTTAATGCTAAATGTTAAATCAGTATCAGATGATACAATATGAACTTTATCAGTTTTATTCATTAGTTTCTTTAATGGTTCCATTAAATTTTTCAACTTATCATAATTTATTGTATTAACATTATAATAAAAGTCTTTAAATTCTTCTAATTTCATACCGCTTTTATTTGCAAAATATTCATTTGGATATCTTAAAATGCACCATTTGGTATGTTTTACTCTTTGCTCTAGATGTACTAATGCTGTATAATATTTATTATACATTTCTAATTTTTCTATTGGAACACTTGATAATGGTTTATCTTTATTTTGAGAACTTATTCCTATATATGCTTGCATTGCTTTCATTCTGTCATAATCTTTTTTGCCATATTCAATAATTTCTTTTTCGCTTGCGTTTATTAAAAAATTTTTAAGTTCTTGATAGTTTACTATACTTAAAGTAGGTTTAGCACCAAGATTTTTTGCTTGTGATACAATTTCATTTGCAAGTTCTAGACCATCTTCTCCAATTAATTCTACTAATAAATTTTCTTCTTTATTTAGTGATATGGAATTTTCTAAAATATTCTTTGCAAGTTTTACATTTCTTTTATCCAAAATATTACCTCTTTTAACCAATTACATTTTATAAAATCATTATAATTAGTTTAATTTTAAAAGTCAATTTTTTATATCCTATAATTACCATTTAAATAATAAATAAAAAATGGAGTATTATTTTTTTCAATAAGTTTTTCTAATATTTCTTCTTTAGATTTAAAAAAGTTATATTTTAAAATCAATTTTTGTTTATTGTTAAAAAACACCTGAGCAAGAAGATAATCATTCATATTGATATTAAATAAGTTATTCTTTTTCAAATAATTGCATACAAAAAATTTGCAAGATATATTTTCTGTAGTACATCTTTTATCTTTACCAAGATATTTGCAAACTTTAACATTATCAATGAACTTAAATACATTTTTAGAATAATTAAAGGAATAGCAACATCCATTCTCTTTATGGGCAGCTTTGTGATTCTTTGATGCAATACAAACATCATTACAAAATTTGCAAGGATTACATTGATTCCATAAAGTATCTAAAGATTTAAAAATATTATCATACAAATATAAATATCTATCTTTACCTTCATTTATAAAAATTGCTTTTATAGCTGTTAATATGTTATCATTACAATTAGATAAAATATACTGTATTTTGAAGTCATTACATTCAGTAACAAAATCTATATGCGATTTTTGGAAATATAATAATTTCTTTATACATTTTACATTATTGTTTATATCATTTGAAAAATTGATTTTTAGTGCAGGATTAATATCATTATATTTTTGATTAATATTAAAGTCTATACTTTTGATATTAGAAGAATTTATATGTGAATTTTCAATTATATTACCAGTATAATCTATATAAATCATTGATATCACCTTTCATTAAGTCATTATCTTTTCAGAATAAACTTGCGCTCCTTCTGATATTTTAAGTTTATATATTTTCTTTTTCATTCTATAACTTTAGGCATTGGTAGTCCAAATTTAACTTGTTTGAATATTTCAATTTTTTGATTTTTACATAGTTCTGTATACTTATCATCCCATGAAAGTCTATATGCATTTTTCTGTTTTAATCCTAATTTTTTTATCCAAAATAAAATTGTTTCTTCAGCATCTTTTATTTTACTCTTGTTTTCTATTTCAAGAGCTACTCCAAATGGATATTTATCAATTACTATTTCTATATCTTCATTATCAAATACATTCCTATATCTCTCATAAGATTCTATATTTTTCATTTTTATGACTTTTTCTAATAAGTATTCTAATTCATTAAGTTCATTATAATCAAAATTAACTTCTATTTCTTCTTCTTTATTAACAATTCCATTTAAAGTATTAGCATTTCTCTTTTTCCAACTTATTTTTGCTTTAGAATTTCCATTCTCCATATTTTTCGAACATCTAACTCTAAATCTTCCATCAACATTTTTACTGTAAAAACTTTGATTCTTATTTGGATGGTCATATTGTGTAGTAATTTCATAAAAACAACCTTCATATTTTAAATTATCAAATTTTTTTAATTTATTTAATAATTCTTCATATTTTTCAAGTCCATAGTAA
>CANQLM010000006.1 GCA_947624735.1 uncultured Clostridia bacterium
TGGGGTGAGGCTTCTTGGGAAAAAGCAGAAAGTAAATTCATTAAAGAAACTGTAAGTACAGTTTTAGGAAAAGCAGGAGTTTCAAATAAAGATATCGATTACGTTTTTGCCGGAGACCTTTTAAATCAATGTATTTCATCAAGTTTTGGTATTAGAGATAGCAATATGCCATTCTTTGGACTTTTTGGTGCTTGCTCTACTTTTGTTGAAGGTTT
Source organism: uncultured Clostridia bacterium (assembly GCA_947624735.1). Lineage (GTDB taxonomy): Bacteria > Bacillota > Clostridia > TANB77 > CAG-508 > CAG-793. The sequence goes on from CANQLM010000006.1 coordinate 216, forward strand.
GTGCTTAGGCTCTGTATTTATGGATTCTGGAGCTTGTAAAAATATACTTTGTGCAACTTCTAGCCATTTTTGTAGTGCAGAAAAGCAATTTAGATTTCCATTAGAGCTTGGAAATCAGAGAACTCCAACTAGTCAATGGACTGTTACAGGTTCAGGAGCAGTTGTTTTAGGTAAAAAAGATTCTGGCCCATATATTACACATATTACTCCTGGAATGATTGTTGATTTAGGAATTAAGGATGCTAATAATATGGGAGCTGCAATGGCACCTGCTGCACTTTCCACACTTTGTGCACATTTAGAGGATACTGGAAGAGATGTAAACTATTATGATGCAATTATTACTGGTGATTTAGGACATCTAGGTAAAGATATTTTAATAGATTTAGCAAAAGGTAAGGGCTTAGATTTAACTTCAAATTACAATGATTGCGGAGTTTTAATTTTTGATAAAAAGAAACAAGATACCCACTCTGGTGGAAGTGGTTGTGCTTGTATTGCAACTGTATTTTCTGGTTATTTATATAAAATGATGCTTGAAGGCAATATTAAAAAACTTTTACTAATTGCAACAGGTGCTTTAACAAATGCTACAACTTCTCAGCAAGGCGAATCTATTCCTGGTATTGCTCATGCAGTTTCAATAGAGATGTAACTTAACAAAATTATTTTATAAATTTTTATAAAATGGAAAGGATTAAAAATGGATTATTTTCAAAGTATAGATTGGATGATAATGCTTAGATGTTTTATAGTTGGTGGTATTCTTTGTATAATTGGACAAATTTTAATTGATAAAACTAAACTTACTCCTGCTAGAATTTTAGTAATATACGTAACAGTTGGTGCAGTTTTAGGTGGTCTTGGCATTTATCAGAAATTAATTGATTTTGCTGGTTGTGGTGCTACTGTTCCTCTTACAGGATTTGGTGCAAACTTAGCTAAAGGTGCCGTTGAAGCTGTTAAGGAGCAAGGATTACTTGGAGCATTCATTGGTGGTGTTAAAGCTTGCGCCGGTGGAATTGCCGCTGCAGTATTCTTTGGTTATATTGCATCACTTATTGCTAAACCTAAAATTAAGAAACAATAAAAAAATCTTGGAATAATTCCAAGATTTTTTATTTTATCTCTTACTAAATTGTGGTGCTTTACGAGCTTTTTTAAGACCATATTTCTTTCTTTCTTTTTCACGAGAATCTCTTGTTAAGAATCCATTTGCTTTTAATACTGGTCTATATTCTTCTCTATTTGCTTCATTTAAAGCTCTAGCTATTCCATGGCGAACAGCTCCAGCTTGACCTGCGAAACCGCCTCCAGTAACTTTTGCTTCAACATCAAATTTAGATAATGTTTCTGTTGCAACTAATGGTTGTTTTACTATAACTCTTAATGTTTCTTCTCCAAAATATTCTTGGATGTCTTTTCCGTTTACAGTTATTTTTCCTTTTCCTTCTACAAGTCTTACTCTAGCTATTGAGCTTTTTCTTCTACCTGTACCTAAGAATACATTTTTATTTGACTTAGCCATTTTTAAGTTTCCTCCCTTTTAAAATTTCCATACTTCTGGTTTTTGAGCTGCATTTTCATGTTCTGCATTAGCATAAACTCTTAATTTTGTAAGCATACTTCTTCCTAAACTATTATGTGGAAGCATTCCTTTTACTGCTATCATCATAGCTTTTTCTGGTTTTGTTTCCATCATTACTCTTGCAGATGTTTTTCTCATATTTCCAACATAACCTGTAAAATGAGTGTAAACTTTTTGGTCTAATTTCTTTCCTGTAAGTACGGCTTTTGAGCAATTAATGATTATTACATAATCTCCTACATCCATATTTGGAGTAAAAGTTGGTTTATGTTTTCCTCTTAATAATTTAGCTGCTTCTGAAGCAACTCTTCCTAAAGGTTTTCCTTCAGCATCAATTATATACCATTTTCTTTCAATTTCACTTTTTTTAACACTATAAGTAGTATTGTTCATGGTAAATTTTCCTCCATTCCAATTAAAATAATATATATATGAAACCTTAAGAGTTTATTTACCGGGGAATTGCTCTAAAAGGTCATATTTACTTCTAACGCTATACTATTTTATTACAAAACGTAAAAAAAGTCAAGGAATTTAATAAAAAATATTGACATAATTAAAAAAATATAGTATTATTAATATTGTCATAAATCTTTATATGTGATTTATGTAATAAATTTTAAAGAAGAAGATTTACTTCTCACCTTAACTTTTTAGGAAAAGGTATTTATAATTTTTGTAATAATAGTTCATACTATTTTTTATCATGATTTATAAATAAGAGGGGTAGATTGGTTTAAAGCCAATCTTTTTTATTTAGATTTATTGTAAATTTAGGAGGTGTTTTAACATAAAACAAGAATTACCTATTAACGAACAAATTAGAGCTGATAAAGTTCAAGTTATTGATGAAAACAATCAAAAATTAGGAGTGCTTTCACTTAATGAAGCTTTAGATTTAGCTTTTGAAAAAAAGTTAGATTTAGTATTAGTTGCTCCAAATAATAATCCTAAAGTTTGTAGAATTATGAACTATGGAAAGTATAAATTTGAGCAAACTAAAAAAGAAAAAGAAGCTAGAAAAAAATCCAAAGTTTTTGAAGTTAAAGAAATTAGAATTACACCTAATATTGACAGTCATGACTTAGAATTTAAAATCAAAAATGCTAAGAAATTTTTAGAAGATGGTAACAAGGTAAGATTTACTGTTAGATTCCGTGGAAGAGAAATGAACTACATAAAGCAAGGTGAAGAAGTTTTAGGTAATATTATTTCTTCTTTAGAGGATGTTGCAGTTGCTGAAAAAAGACCTATTCTAGAAGGTAAAAATATGTTTATAATTCTTGCTAAAAAAGCGTAAGATATAACTTATTTGATTTATGTTTATAATATTAGTTAAAAACTAATTTATTATATATTTATTAATTTGCAAGGAGGAATTTATTATGCCAAAATTAAAAACAAATAAAGCAGCTAAAAAGAGATATTCTTATACAGCTACTGGTAAAGTAAAAAGAACTAAAGCTAATAGAAGACATTTATTAGCTAACAAAACAAGTAGACAAAAATCAAGCGGAAGCATTCAAAATGCCTATGTTGATGAAACAAGTAAAAAACATGTTAAAAAATTATTACCTTATGGTAATTAAAAAGGAAGGTGAATTGATATGGCAAGAGTAAAAACAGCTATAATTACAAGAAAAAAACATAAAAAAATTATAAAAAGAGCTAAAGGTTATTACGGAGCAAAAAGTTATAGATTTAGACAAGCTAAACAAGCTGTTATGAAATCTGGAAATTATGCTTTCGTTGGAAGAAAAGATAAGAAAAGTGACTTTAGAAAATTATGGATTATTAGAATTAATGCAGGAGCAAGACTAAATGGTATGACATACAGCACATTAATTGCTGGTCTTAAAAAAGCTAATGTTACAATTAACAGAAAAATGCTTGCAGACTTAGCAGTAACAGATGCAAAAGCATTTGCAGAAATCTGTGAAGTTGCAAAAAAAGCAAAATAAAAGATTAAAAGAAGTAAAATTTGAAGTGAAACATTTTGTAGTTCACTTCAAATTTTTTACTTCTCTTTTTTTAAATATTTTTCTTTACTTCTTTAAATGTTTTTTTTGCTTTTTTGAATGCTTCTCATTATTTCATTTAGAAGTTAAAGATTATTAAGTATTTTTAATTTTATATTCTTCTCCATTAAATACTAATATAATATTTGATTTATCTTTTTCATTTAAAAGTTCATTGTAAAGTTCATCTGAAATAAATTCTTGGAACTCCTCTCCTGTTTTGTTTCTAGTTAAAAATATATATTTTTCATCATCCCCAATTTCATCTACTGTATATTCTTCTCCGCTGACTTTTAATGAACTAATATATTCTCTTTCTTCTTCTAAAATTGAATTTTTACTTGTATTTAACTCTTCATTAATTTCATTGGTAAGCTCTTCATTAAAATTTAGCTTTCCATTTTTCATTTCATAAAAACCATTTTTTAAATCTGTGATTCCTATAAACTCAGGTCGTTCCTTTTCTTTACTAAATAAATTAATTTCTCCATTCTTTACTTCATATATATTTGCATATTCTTTTATAATTTCATTTCTTGCGTGATTTATCTTACTTTTTGCATTAACTGTTATATTTTGATTTTGCATATTATTTTTAATCTCCTTTAAAAATAATGTTCCTAAACTTTTTGCTCCTGCTAAGAGCAAGTTTCCTAATTCTAAATTCATAAGCTCCTTTCTTATTAATTACCGTCTAAATTTACTTTTAATTCTTTAATTTCGATTTTTTCTCCATCACTTGTTAGCCAAAAAGATGAAGTATTTGTATCAGTTCTATATATTTTTGCTCCTATACTTTCTAATCTCGAAATAGCTTTAGCACTTGGCAAATTATATGGATTATCTTTTCCAACTTCAATTATTGCTAAGTCTGGAAGAATCTGATTTAAAAAATTGTTAGAAGAGCTTGTATTTGAACCGTGATGTCCTACTTTTAAAACATTTACTTTGTTCCAATTTCTTGCTTCTTCTACTTCTCTTTCTCCATCTCCCATAAATAAATATGTAGTTTTATTATACTTTAACTCAATAACTAATGAACTATCATTATCAGATACATCTTCACCTTTTAAAGCCATCATTATTTCACATGTTGCTCCATCTAATTCAAATATGTCTCCTCTTTTTAGGTATTCTATTGTTAGATTTTTTCTATTTGCTTGTTCTATAACATTTTTATAGTTTTCTGAATCTTTGCCTACTTCTGACATAAATAATTTTTCTATTTCAAAATCTTTTACTATTTCGTCAAGACCTCCAATATGGTCTTCATCTGCATGAGTTCCAACCAAATAATTTATTTTTGTAATTCCAAGTAATTTTAAATAATTTGAAATATTTTCTCCATCATTATTGTTTCCCGCATCTATTAGCATTACTTTATCGTTCAACTTTACTAAAGTACAGTCCGCCTGTCCCACATAGAAAAATATTATATTTAGTTGATTATTATTTAATTCTGCTACATCTACTGCTTCTGAATTGATTAGTTCTATTTTTTCTTTATCTGTATTTAAAAAGTCGAAATTTCCATAATAAAAATAGCCAGCTGCTATTACTGCTAAAAGCACAATTAGACCTAGTAATTCTTTTTTTAATTTTTTATTTACCCTTTTACTCATATTTTTCTCCAAAATAATAAATACATAAGTCTTTACTTATGTATTTATATCATAAAATATTTATTAAGTAAATTATAATTTAAAATTTTACTTTGTTTTTGCTAATAATTAGTAATTATATTATCCAATCATATTGAGTGAATCACTTTGATTTAATCCATCTAAATCATAATACGTTTCTGGTATATTTCCGACAATTACCGCTTCAGCAAGTAAAACTTGAATAGTAACATCTTCACTTGTATCTTTATATGGTGTTAAAATACTGATATGGCACAATATATCAATATAAATCCTATGTAAAGTTTGATTTATTCCTGCGCTTGTGAATTCACTTTTTATATTTGTTTCAACATCTCCAACTGTTTCCATTTTTATTTCAACTTTTGGACCTTTTCCTGCAAAAAATCTATTTCCAGTTAAACTTCCTATTCGTATACTAAAATTACTTTTTAAACTGTTTTTTAGGCTTTCTTGCACTTCTAGTGCGATGTTAGTGCATATTTTATTTACATTTAAAACATCCAACTTTAAAAGTTTTATATTTCCTTCTTCATCTTTTTCTATTGAGCATAAATCTTGATATGATACATTATTTATATTGTTTCTTACTGCTTCATTTGAAAGATTACTTGCAGTTGCTCTAGCTGAAATTTTTGCATAGCTTTCTAACATTGGATTAATTACATCAATAATCTTAATAGCAGTTGTATATGCTATTAAGATTATTAAAATCATAATTATCAGAATCTTTTTCTGGTTATCCATTCTTGGAGTTCCAACTATTCTGGGAAATCTAAATCTTGAATAAATCTTATCCATTTTACCCCATATATTTTTCTATAAAAAGTTGCTCGCCTGGCATTAGCTTATCTGATTTCAATTCATTTGTATCCATAATACTTTGAACTGTACTTCCAAACCTTTTAGCAATTTTCCATAAGGTATCATTTGGAACAACTTGATATATTACCATATTATAGTCATCTACATATTCATTTTCTACTTCTTCAATATTATTAATTAGTCTTAAATCTACGTCATTTGAAGTATATGCCATAAATCCTATATCTAATCTTATATTAACTTCTCCTCCTGGCATAATATTAAAATCTTCTAAAATTATGTCTGTTTTTATTTTTGCATTAGCTTTGTTATTTAATCCAGTACATACCATTTTATTTTCAAAAGGAATGTCTAAAGTTTTTGTTTGTATTCCTGTCATTCCATTTGATGAGCAAACAAATAATAAATTAATATTTCCACTTACTAATACCTCATTATCATTTACTCTAACACTATTAGTTACAACTTGTGTATCTACATCATATACTTTTTCGTCTCCTATGTTTAATAGTTCTTTTTGATTAATATTAAGTAATGCATCATATACTGCTTTATTTTGAACCATTTTTATATTATTTTGCTCAAATTTTAAACTTGTTGATGGACTGTATAAATCTTGAATTACATTTACATCTTGCATTTTATATGCTGTGGCATTTATTCCTACTTCAATTTCAACATATATTGAATGTTCTGCCATACTATTTGGTTTTATTATTATATTTTTTATTTCAAATTCATATTCACAAGGATTATTTTCATTGATATCTTGCATATCTATAAATCCCATTATTGGAAATTTAGCATGTACTGTATTAATTCTACCATCTTCTGTTGAATACATCACTTTTAGCTTAATATCAGCTTTAGTAAGTATCTTATTATAACTTACTTTTATACTTTTATTTCCTATTGTAGCACTTACTTTTAATATTTCTGCTAGGTTATCATTTGCATCAATATTAACAGTTTCCTTTGCAACAGTTTTAGTTTGGCCAACGCCAAGTACTGAATTTACTGGAATTGTATTTTCTAATTTTTGTATGTCCTTTAGGTCCACATTATTTACGAATTCTACTTCAGAATTTGCTAAAATAGTTATTTCAAAATTTAAATTTGCCTTTAAATTAATTTTTCTTTCATTTATTACTTTACATTCTATTGGTCCTAGCAAAACTTGTATATTGTCATTCATATCTGACATTGCATTTTCTATTTGAAAACTTTGTGAAAAATCTAGTGTGTGATTTATACTTCTTACCCCTCTTGTTTTTCCATCATCTCCAATATACATAACATATACCATAACTGTTCCATCTATTCTTACTTTTCCATCCATAACTTCTTTTTTATAAACATTAACTATACCACTTGTTCCTACTATCTCTAGTATGTCCGGTTTTACGTCTGGAACAATGACATCTCCATCCACTATAATACTTTCATTTTTATTTGTAATTACTTGATTGACAGCTAGTTTACTTTTTTCCAACTTTATAGCCATAGCTTACCTCCTTAACATTTACTAATATATATGAGGCTTAACTGTATAATATGCAAAATAAAAAGCAAAAGTATTTTTTACTTTTGCCTTTATAATTAAATTTCTTGTATTCTTTGTTCGTGGCCTATTACATCTATTAAAAATTTTGTTCTTACATTATATTTTTTGCATAAGTCATCAAAACTTAAATGTGTTCCATCCATATTTCTTCCTGTTTTATATTCTTTTCTTATTTTAGTAGATAAGAATTCTAAATTTATTTTTTCCTTTTCTTCTATCGCTTTATCTCTTAATGTTGAAGGAAGTGTTTCCCTTATTATTTCGTTTAATAATCTTTCTGGTATTATTTCATTTCCTAACAAATAATAAATTTTTGCTAAACTTATTTTATCAGATGGTTTTGTTGTAGTTTTTACTAATTCATATAAAGCTTTGTCTGCTTTTATACCTTTTTCTTTCATAAGTGCGACTACTTGTGAATACATTGGATTGTTTTTTAATCTTATCTTTTTATATTTTTTTGTTTCCTCTTGTTGCATACTATCAATTACATCATATACTATTTGAGGTGTAATTTTTAATTTTTTTGCTATATCTCTTGGATATTCTGTCTCGTATAATTTTTTTATTTGTATTATGAGATTTTTAATGATTTCTGATTTAGAGTTATTTGTTGAAGTCTCATTTTTGTTTTCTTTTATTTTTCTTGAATTGATAATTGTTTTATTTCCTTTTGGGCTTCTGATTGCCTCTTTTTCTTTTTTTCGCGATATAGATAAGTAACTTTCTAATTTTCCTTTTTTTCGTGCTCTAGATAAGTGAAGACTAACGGCTTGTACATTCAGTCCTAATTCGATTGCTATTTCTTTTCTACCTTTTCCTGTTTTATATAATTCAACTACTTTTTCTTCCTTTGTTTTTCTTTTTTCTAATTCTCCATTTTTTCCTGCTATACATAAATAGTTTTTAACTGTTTCAGGTTTTAGCCCTAGTTTGGTTGCTATTTCATTTTTATTTTTTCCTGCTTTGTATAATTCAACTACTTGTTCTTGTTTTGATTTTATTATTTTTCTTTCTAACTTTCCATTTTTTCGTGCTTTTGATAAATAATCTTTAACCGTTCCATATTTTAGCTCTAGTTCGGTTGCTATTTCATTTTTATTTTTTCCTGCTTTGTATAATTCAACTACTTGTTCTTTTTTTCCTTTTATGTTTTTTCTTTCTAATTTTCCATTTTTTCGTGCTTTTGATAAGTAATTACTAACGACTTGTGCATTCAGTCCTAACTCTACTGCTATTTCATTCCTATTTTTTCCTTCTTTATATAATTGTACTGCTTGTTCTTTCTTTGTTCTTATTCTTTCTAGTTCTCCATTTTTTCGTGCTGTATATATATATAATCTAACAGTTTGAATAGTTGATTCAAGTTCTGTTGCTATTTCATGTGCATTTTTTCCTTCTTTATATAATTGTATTGCTTGTTCTTTCTTTGTTTTTGCTTTTTCTAGTTTTCCGTTTTTTCGTTCTAGATATAAATAGTTTTTAACTGTTTCAGGTTTTACCCCTAGTTCAGTTGCTATTTCATTTCTATTTTTTCCTTCTTTATATAACTGTACTACTTGTTCTTGCTTCGATTTTGTTTTTGTTTTTTCTAGCTCTTCATTTTTTCGTGCTTTTGATAAATAATCTTTAACCGTTTTAGGACTTAACTCTAGTTCGGTTGCTATTTCTTTTTCACTCTTTCCTTCTTTATATAATTCTACTACTTGTTCTTGCTTTGTTTTTCTTCTTTCTAGTTCTCCATTTTTTCGTGCTTTTGATAAATAATCTTTAACCGTTTTAGGACTTAACTCTAATTCGGTTGCTATTTCTTTTTCACCCTTTCCTTCTTTATATAATTCTACTACTTGTTCCTTTTTTGTTTTTCTTCTTTCTAGTTCTCCATTTTGTCGTGCTTTTGATAAATAATCTTTAACTGCTTTAGGACTTAACTCTAGTTCGGTTGCTATTTCTTTTTCACTCTTTCCTTCTTTACATAACTGTACTACTTGTTCTTGCTTTGTTCTTATTCTTTCTAGTTCTCCATTTTCTCGTGCTATAGATAAATAGTTTGTAACTGTTTCAGTTTTTAGCCCTAGTTCGGTTGCTATTTCATTTTTATTTTTTCCTTCTTTATATAATTCAACTACTTGTTCCCTTTTTGTTTTTCTTTTTTTGTTAAATGAATCTGCTTGCTCGTCCATAGCTTTCTCCTTGACATACTTAATTTATAATGTAAGATTTTATCACAAAATCGCTTATTTTTCAACATTTTAAGACAAAAATAAAAACAACCTAAGTTGTTTTTATTTTTTAATATAATCACTTGTATGAAACTATATAATTTCCATAGCGATTTTTACTCTAATGATGCTTTAACTTTTTTAGGTATTTTGACCATTGGTGGGATAAGTGGGCTATAACTTTGTCCATCAAATACATCAACTTCAACCGTCCTTGTTAATACATCTTTATATTGATATGATACATTTCTTTCGTTTTCTTCATACTTAACCACAAATATATTTGGGTAAGCTTTTTCGATTGTAGCTTCCTTTTCAAACGACCTACTTCTTCCTAAAGAACCTTTTACAATTATCTTTTGTCCAATTTTCTCTTTGATGTCTGACTGTAAATTTGTAATATCCTCTTGGTAAATCATTTAATCACCTACTTTTCTTATGATGTAAAAATCCTATCAAAAATGTCGAAAAAAGTCAAAGAAAATTATGTTTATCGATGTGTTGTATTCTTACAGTTTCAGTAGTTTTAGAGTAATGTTACAAATTTGTTACAATTTAAAAAATAGGCATAATTTTGAAATTTAAAATTATGTCTATTTTTCTTGTAAACTTATTTAATATATATGTCTGGATTAACGTATTCTCCATCTTTTATCATTTCAAAATGTAGATGACTTCCATCTAATGTTTCAAACACTGCTGAGTTTCCAACTGTTCCTATTGATTGTCCTTGAGTTACCTTATCTCCTTCTTTTACAAATTCTGTACTTAATAAGCTTGAATATATTGTTTGAAAACCATCACTATGTTCTATTGTAATACTTAATCCATATCTTGGGTCCTCTTTAATGGCTTTTATAGTTCCATCGCTTGATGCTTTTACTACCGTTGTTTTGTCTGCCTTGATGTCTATTCCTCTATGTGTAATCCATTCTCCTAAAGTATTAGAATATTGAAGACTATCCATTGAATAGCTATTAGTTATCTCTCCATCAACTGGTTTTATAAATTGTTGCTTATTTTCTTCTTTATTTTCTGTTTTATTATCTGATTCTGTATCTTGGGTAATATTTTCTTCTACCTTATTTTCACTAACTATTTCATTTTTTTGTTCTGTGTCATAACTGTCTATTTCATTTAATGTCCCTACTTCATTTTGTGATAATAGACTATTTTGACTAGATACTTCGTTTATAGTTTTACTTAGTCCTGAACTTGCTTGTTCTGTTAATCCTACATTCCCACTTATTTTTGCTTCTCTTGTAGCTTTTTCTTCATTCATAGAAAGTATAATTGCTAACGTAAGTAATAATATAGAAATTAAAAATCCTAATATGCTATACCATTTTCTATTATAAGTATTTTTTTCTTTCTTACTTTCTTTCATATATATCCTCCTAAAAAATTTAACTAACTTAATTATTTCCATTTTTTAGGCTTATATACATTTTATAGAAAATTTTACATATCTACAATTTCAACTCCTGTGTAAAAATGTTTTATTATCTCTTCATAATTACTTCCTTGCTTAGCCATACTATCAGCTCCTGTTTGGCTCATTCCGACTCCATGTCCATACCCTATTACATTAAATTTTATATTATCTCCTTCAAATTGAAATGTAAAATTTGTTGACCTTAATCCAAGTAATGTCCTCATTTCAACTCCAGAGATATTAATGTTTCCAACTCTAATTGTTTTTACTCTATTTGATTCAGTATACTCCGTAATCTCTATACAATTTTCTTCTTCAAAATTGATATTAAGATCTTGATGTTTCTCTAAAATTTTGTTTTTAAATTCTTCTTTTGAAAGTACAACTTCTGAACTATATTGTGAATAGTTTTCTTCGCCTGAGGTTTCGACCGATTGCAAGTACGGATAATTTGTTCCTCCCCAAACTCCTACTGGTGTTTCTGTTACTCCACCACTATTTGAATGAAAAAAGCTGTCTATAATTTCTCCATTATATGTGATTATCTTTCCTTTGGTTGTATTTACAGCTTTCTCAATTTTATTCCAGTTTTCTTCTCTTAGGTTTTCGTCCCACTTTGCAAGTCTATCTTCTTTTGAAATCCATGCTTGACAGCATCCAGAGTCATCACATATATCAGCATTTTCGTGCTTTTTACTATTTTTTATTGTATAAAGAGTATATGTTCTAGCAACTAAGCTCTGTGCATTTAATGCTTCTTGCTCAAATGTTGCTGGCATTTCACTTGACACTACTCCTAAAAGATAGTTATCTAATTCTATTTCTTCAACTTCTCCACTTTTTTTATGTAATAATTTTATAGTTTTATATTGTTTATAATCATAAGGTTCTTGAGTTGTAACTACTTCTTCCTCAGATGAAACATTATTTTGTTCTTCTGCTCTTGAAAGTAACAAAGAAGATGAAAAAAATGATGGTATTAAAAAAACTAAAATTATAAAACAAAAAAATAATAATATAAATTTTTTCATTATGCTTCTTTCAATTCCTTACTTAAATTTTCTAATACTTTCTTTTCGATTCTAGATACTTGTACTTGGCTTATTCCAATAATATCTGCCACCTTCTTTTGAGTTTGGCATTTATAATATCTTAAGAATATTATTTTCTTCTCTCTAGGTTCTAAATTGCTAATACATTGTTTTAATGCTAATCTATTTACTATAGTTTCCTCATTATTTTCCTTTGATGATAGCTTATCTATCAATGGAACTTCATCATCATTTTCTTTGTCATCTAATGATTTTATGCAGTTTTCTGAGTCTAAGGCTAGTGTTATTTCTTCTTTATCAACTTTCAGTTTTTTTGATAGTTCTTCTACTGTAATATTAGGATTATTTTTTTGTTCTAATGCAATTTTTCTTGATAATTCTTTTATCTGTCTAGATATTTTAATTGGTCCATTGTCTCTTAAAAATCTTTTTATTTCACCAATTATATAAGTTACTGCAAACGTTGATAACATTACATTATAGTTAAAGTCAAATTTTTGTACTGCCTTTATAAAGCCTATTGCTCCTATCTGATAAATATCGTCGAATTCATAACCCCTATTTTCAAATCTTCTAGCAATATTTATTATTAAGCCTTTATTTTCTAGAACAAGACTATTTAGCACATCTCGGTTTCCCTGCTGTGCTTCTAAAATTCTTTTCTTTAGTTTCTCATCCATAAAGCTCTCCTAATTATTATTTTTATGCTCCTAAAATAGTCTTTATGTCGTTTTTTATCTTTTCTAAATCTACGTTTTCTTTGCTTACATTTTCTACTTCTTTTTTATTTTCAGAATCTATGTATTCATTATCATTTTTCATATATTCAACTTTTTCTTCATCTACACTTTCTTCAGATTTTGCAGATATTTTCTTTTTCATAAAAACTTTAGTTCCAAATCCTAAAGCTGATTCCACTCTAATTTCATCCATAAAACTTTCCATTATTGTAAATCCCATTCCAGACCTTTCTAAATCTGGCTTAGATGTATATAGTGGTCTCATTGCCATTTCAACATCTTCTATTCCTTTGCCATTATCTATGATTTCTATTTGAACAGTATCTAGATATATTTTTGCTTCTATTTTTACTATTCCATCAGTATCACTATATCCATGAATTATGCTATTAGTAACCGCTTCCGAAACCGCAGTTTTTATGTCTGATAATTCATCAATTGTAGGATCTAATTGGGATACAAAGGCTGCAACTGCAATCCTTGCAAATGCTTCATTACACGTTTTACTAGAGAATTCCAATTTCATCTCATTATCATATAATCCCTTCATTTTTTTCATCCTCCTTATTTGAATCTTCTTTAATATCAATAATTCTTGATACTCCACTCATATCAAATATTCTTTTTAGCCTTTTATTTACATTGATTATTTCAAATGTACCTCCTAGCATTTTAACTAGTTTGTATCTTCCAAGCACCATTCCTATGCCTGAACTATCCATAAATTCAATACCATTAAAATCAAATATTACTTTTCTAGGACTATAAATTTCAATTTCGTTGTCTAGTTTTCTTCTAATTTTGTCTGCTATGCATTGGTCTATCTCTTCCGTTACTTTTAAAACAAGAGTCCTACTTTCTTTTAAATATTCTGAAATCACATTTTCCCTCCTTCTTGTCTACTTTTTTGGTAAACATTTCTTTAGTTTTTGCTCTATAAAAAGAAGCTATAAATATTATAGCTTCTTTTTACATATTTTTCCATAGAAAGTTTTGTCGTACCTTGGCAAGTTTATGACATTATTTTCATTATTTTTATTATTTTTTTATTGACATTATTGCTAAAATATGTTATTCTAATTATAGAATAGTTAAAAATATATAGTTTATATATTTTACCTGTTCAAAGTTAAGATTTAATCATATTAACATATGAACTAAATTTAAAAGCTCTAGTCGCCTGTAGACTAGAGCTTTTTACTGTTTCTAGTTTAATTCCTTTAAAATTAAAAGAATTATAACTAGAGTTAAGATTTTAATCATATTTTGCCTCCTTTCTAGTTCACATTATTATGTATCGGCTACATATGAACTTGTCATAATATACCATATTTTTCCATTTATTTCAATAGTATTTTCATTTTAATTAAAAAAATAAGAAGAAACTTCTTTAAAATATGTTTCTTCTTATTTTCTACTTTATATTTTAATTAGTTTTTCATTTACTTCTTCTAGCATTTTCTTGTATTTTTCTAGTTTTTCTTTTTCTTCATTGACTTTAGCTTCTGGTGCTTTTGAAATAAATCCAGGATTAGATAACATCTTTTCTCCTCTTTGAACTTCTGATTCTAATCTAGTTTTTTCTTTTTCTAGTCTTTCTTTTTCTTCTTTTAAGTCAACTAATTCTTCAAATGGAATATATACTTTAATGTCATCTTGAATTATTGATATTGCATTTTTATCTATACCTGTTTCATCTTTTTGTACTTTTATATTTGATGCAAATCCTAGCTTTATTAACATTTCTTGAGATTCTAATATTTCTTTTTCATACTTTTTGCTGACAAATATTAACTCTGATTTTTTTGATGGATGTATATTCATATTTGCTCTAACATTTCTAATCTGTACTATTATTTCTTTAAGTTTTTCAACTATTTGCTCTTCTTTGTCAAATACAAATTCTTTTCTAATATCAGGCCATTTTGCAACTATTAGGTCTTTTGTTCCAAATGTAATTATTTCTTTATACAAATATGCTGTAATAAATGGCATAAATGGATGAAGAAGTTTTAAAGATGATGCTAATATATGATTTAATACATCTGTTACTGGTACTCTTACACTATCATCATCACTATATATTCTAGGTTTTACAATTTCAATATACCAATCGCAAAATTCATTCCAGATAAAGTTGTAAATGTTATCTAAAGCTATTCCTAAGTCGTAGTTTTCTATGTTTTTTGTAACATCTACCACTAATTTATCAAATTTATTTAAAATCCACTTGTCCTCTATTCTAAAGCAGTCTGGATTATAAGTTTTATTTTTTTCAAAAGCTTCATAGCAAAACTCTCTTACTTTTTGTTCATCTGCAGAGTTGTTATTAACAAATTTAGCTGCATTCCATATTTTATTTGCAAAATTTGATGCTTGTTCAAGTTTCTCTGGCATATATTTAATATCGTTACCCATTGTTGTTCCTGAGATTACTGAAAATCTTAATGCGTCTGCTCCATATTTATCTATTACTTCTAATGGGTCAATACCATTGCCTAAAGTTTTAGACATTTTTCTTCCTTGACTGTCTCTAATAATTCCATGAATTAAAACATCTTTAAATGGAGCCTTGTCTGTAAATTCTAACCCTTGTGTCATCATTCTTGATACCCAAAAAGTAATTATATCAAATCCTGTTACTAATACATTTGTTGGATAAAACCTTTTGTAGTCATCACTTTCCACATTTGGCCAACCAAGTGTGGAAAATGGCCATAATGCTGAGCTAAACCATGTATCTAGTGTATCCTCATCTTGATGCAAATGTGTGCTTCCACATTTTTTACATTTTTCTGGTTTTGTTTTTGAAACATTTATTTCGTTACATTCCTCACAGTAATATGCTGGAATTCTATGTCCCCACCAAAGTTGTCTTGATATACACCAATCTTGTATATTTTCAAGCCAATGAAAATATTGTTTTTCATATCTTTTTGGAATAAAATTTACTTCTCCATTTTTTACACTATCTATTGCTCTTATTGCTAAGTCTTTCATTTTTATGAACCATTGCATAGATATTTGTGGTTCTATTGTACTTTTACATCTCTCACATTTAGCAACATTATGTGTATAGTCTTCTACTTTTGAAAGGACTCCAAGTTCTTCTAATTTTTTAACTATTGCTTTTCTTGCATCTAATAATTCCATTCCTTTATATTCTGGAACTAAATCACCCATTTTATAATTGTCGTCAAATACTTTAACAATTTCTAGGTTATGTCTTAAACCTGCATTATAATCATTTGGATCGTGTGCTGGTGTAATTTTTACACAACCTGTTCCAAATTCCATATCAACAAACTCGTCTGCTATTATTGGAATTTCTTTATTCATAATAGGAAGTATGCATTTTTTACCTACTATGTCTTTATATCTTTCATCATTAGGATTTACTGCAACTGCTGTATCTCCAAGCATTGTTTCTGGTCTAGTTGTAGCAACTTCAATGAATTTACCTTCTTCTCCCACTATTGGATATCTAATATGCCAAAGGTGTGATGCTTCTTCTTTGTACTCAACTTCTGCATCAGAAATAGATGTTTTGCAACTTGGACAGTAATTTACCATTCTAGTTCCTTTATAGATAAGGCCTTTATTATATAATCTTATAAATTGCTCTAATACTGCATCAGACATTCCTTCATCTAATGTAAATCTATTTCTATCCCAATCACAAGAACAGCCAATTTTTCTTTGTTGCTCTTGTATTATTCCTCCAAATTTATGTGTCCAGTCCCATGCTTCTTCTAAGAACTTGTCTCTGCCTATTTCTTGTTTTGTTTTTCCTTCTTCTTTTAGTTTTTGTACAACTTTCATTTCAGTTGAAATTGCAGAATGGTCTGTTCCTGGAAGCCATAATACGTCATATCCATTCATTCTTTTAAATCTAATTAGTATGTCTTGGATAGTATCATCTAAAGCGTGTCCCATATGCAATTTACCTGTAACATTTGGTGGTGGCATCATAATACAATAAGGCTCCTTTGCCTTATCATTACTTGGCTTAAAGTAGCCTTTTTGCTCCCATTCATTATAAATTTTATCTTCAAAATCTTTTGGATTGTATTTACTTTCTATTTTTCCCATTGTTTATTTTTAGCAAAAGCTATGCTCCTTGTATAATATTTAGGTTTTAAAGATTACCCATAAACTTTTTTAATTTGGTTGTTACTTAATGATGCAAAAGATAATTCCACAAATTGCAAATACAATAAAACCAACTGCTTTTATTGTTTTAGTTGCTTTATTTTTATCTGTTGAGCTGAAATATTTTTCTGCTATTTTTCTTGCATCATAAATTGCCATAACACATATTGCGATTATTACTATTAGAAATATTTTCATTATTAACATCCTTGTCTAATTAAAAAATTCAACACTAAATTTATTTTCAAATTCTTCTCCTGGTGCTAGAACTAACATATCAGGCTTTTTCACAAAAATATTAGTGCTATTAATTCTATCTGCTGTAGACATCCATGGCTCTAAACATATAAATGGTGCTCCTGGCTTAGACCAGATTCCTAAATATGGCCAATCTGTGAAGTCCATAGTTAGTATTTTTTTGTGTGTTCTTCTATTTTTTAGACTAATTTTTTTGTTTTGAATTCCTTTTACTATTATTGCATCATTGTCAAAAGTATGCTCATCTAATGTAATTATTTTGTTTCTTTCTAATTTATTTTTTGCATACTCTGTTCCAACTAGTCCATCTATCAAATATAAGAAATGAGCTCTTGTTTCTTCTTCTTCAAATTCTAAATAATAGTTTCCTCTTATTAAATCGTCTTGGTCTATTTTAAATGCTGGATGTGCTCCTAAGCCAAATGGCATATTTGATTTTCCTGTATTTATTACTTTATATATGAAGATTAATTTATTTTCTTCTTGTCTATATGTATTATAAAGTTCAAATTCATATGGATATCTTGCCATTGTGTATTTATTGCTTCTTAACACATATGAATGAAAATTATCAAGTTTTGTTACTGGTTCATATTGCATATCTCTTGCAAAACCATGTTGCATTATTTCAAATGTTCTTCCATTTATTATTGTTTGATTTCTTTTCAGCTTGCCTACTATTGGAAATAACACTGGTGCGTGTCTTTTCCAGTATACTTTACCATTTTCATCTCTTGCTTCTTCTCCTTGGTGTATTTTTTCAATTCCTTCTAGTTTAAAACTTATTAGTTCTCCACCAAAATTCGTTGTTGTCATCAAAGCTCCCACTTAACATTTTTCCTTTCTTTTTTATGTATGTAATTATATTATTTTTTAGCTAAAAAATCAATATTTTAGGGAAATTTTATTGAAAGTATTATTGCATTTATTTACTTTTTATGGTATATTAATGCTGTCACAAAGGAGAATATTATGTTAGAAGAGAAATATGACTTTTATAGTCCTAGTAATATTAAAATAAACGATTTAGATTCTACATTAAAAAATAGCCTTACAGTTATGAATAACTTAGATTATTTTACTAAAATTCACAGTCAAAATGTTTCAAATTTATCTGCTCGTATTTGTGAATATATGCATTGTAATAATCAATTTACTATTCATTGTTTGATTGCTGGATATATTCATGATTTAGGCAAAATGTTTATTCCAAATGAAATTCTTTCTAAAGAAGGTGCTCTTACTCCTGAAGAATATGAAATTATGAAAACACATACAACTTTAGGTTATGAATATTGTATGAAAGATATTAATTTAAGACCATATTCTGATGGTCCTTGGTATCATCATGAGGCATTAAATGGTACAGGTTACCCTAGAGGACTTAGGAAAAATGATATTCCATACTCTGCTCAAATTATTAGAGTTGCTGATGAGTATGATGCATTAGTTACTAAAAGGCAATATACTACTCATGTTAATATTTCTGAAACCTTAAAAGATTTAATAAAAAATGCGGAGCCACCAAAAAATTTAGTAGCACTTGACCAATTAAAGCAAAATGAACGTCTTGGTAAAATAAATGAAAAGCCTCTTAAAGCATTATTTAAAGCTGTTATTGATGATATTTTATACGAAATTAGTGGAGTTATGAATTACGTTAGCTATCTAGAAAATCAAATTAAAAGATTAGATAATGTATTTAAATATGAGAAGAAAATGGCTTCTGCTAAAAAACCTGAGCAAAAAGATTATTACAGTACTGGAATGAAACTTTTATTAGAACCCGGTGAAACTCTTGACAACTTTAGAAAAGTTTATCAAGAATATAAAGATGCTCTTGCTGTTAGAAAAAAGAGAATTGATGATTTATATAAAGAAATAAAAGTAATAAAAAGATTAAAAATAAAAATCTAATTCATAATAATTAAATTTTTATATAATGACACAAAAATTATACCATATAAAAAATAAATTAAAGATTTTGCTAAGTATTGCAAAAAATTTAATTTATTTTTTTATTTTATCCTAATCCAATACTAACACCTAAGGCATTATTTATCTGATTCATTATATTTTTGTCTTCTATATGACCTATTTTTTCTTTTAGTCTACTCTTATCTATTGTTCTAACCTGTTCAGCTAAAATTACTGAATCAGTCTTTAATCCTACATTTTGAGAACCTATTGGTATATGCGTTGGTAATTTTGTTTTTCCCAATTGTGATGTAATCGCTGCTGCTATTACTGTTGGACTATATTTATTTCCCATATCATTTTGTATAATAACGACTGGTCTAATTCCTCCTTGTTCCGAGCCTACAACTGGGCTTAAATCTGCATAAAACATATCTCCTCTTTTTATTGTCATTTTTTCTTCTCCATTTTATAAATTAGAGATGATATATCTTAAATATTAATTTCAATCTCATTATATAATATGTAAACTTTTATATTATTGTTATCATCTAATATTTCTAATTTTTCTGGTTTTAAATTATGTGCATTTACATATAGTATTTGAGTTACATTATATTTATTTTTGTTATTTTTTAATTTCATCTGTATTGTATTTTCGTCTTCTGCTATTATATTTTTATTGTCTGACTCTTGGTAACTTTTAATAAACTGTGATAAAAACAAATTATTTTCTTGTATATTAGGATAGTTTTCATAAATTTTACTTAAATTTAATTCTGTGTTTCTTATCTCCAGTTTTCCATCCTTATATGTCATTTCTAGTCCTTCTATTTCTTTTGGTTCAAGCGTTACTTGTTTTTCATAATCTTGTGATACTTCTTGCATTATTTTATAATTGTTTTCATTTCGATTATTTGTTATTGTTACATCCAAAGTTGCTTTATAATTTTTAATATTTAAGATATAACTTTCAATCTCTTGTATAGTTTTATTATTACCTATTTCATTATTTTTATAACCATTATTTAGAAAAAAAATAATGAAAACTAGTATTAATAATATAATAAGTATCATTGTAATTATTATTTTCGACTTTTTCATTGTTGTTCTCCTTATCTTTTTAAGCAAAAAATAAATAACATATAAATATGTTATTTATTACATTATATTATTAATTAATTAGAGTATTCTTTATTGTGCTTAATTTTCAAAATAATTTTTTAGTACCTTTTCTACTTCTTCTTTTGTTTCTAAATGATTAATTAAATTTCTTAATTCAGAAGCATTTTTCATATTTTTTAAGTAATAACAAATATGTTTTCTCATTTCTTTTATTCCAACATTTTCACCTTTGTCTTCTACTTCTAAATTTATGTGTTCTAATATTGTATTTAATATTTCTTTTCCTTCTATTTTTCTTATTTCTTTATTTTCAAAATAATTTAGTACATTCTCGAAAATCCAAGGATTGCCTAGACTTGCTCTGGATATCATTATACCATCACAATTAGTTTCATTAAACATTTTTTCTGCGTCTTGAGGAGTTTTAACATCTCCATTGCCAATTACCGGAATACTAACTTCCTCTTTTACACTTTTTATTATTTCCCAATCTGCTACTCCTGAATAGTATTCTGCTCTAGTTCTTCCATGCACTGTAATTGCTTTAGCTCCCGCTTCTTCAATAGCTTTTGCAACTTCTAAAGCTGTAATATGATTGCTGTCCCAACCTTTTCTTATTTTTACTGTTACTGGAATATTGGAATTTTCTACAACTGCCTTTGTAATTTCATAAACTTTTTTAGAATCTAGTAAAAGTTTACTTCCATCACCATTTTTTACTATTTTAGGTGCAGGACATCCCATATTAATATCTAAAATGCTTGCTTTAGTATTTTCATTTATGTATTTAGCTGAAAAAGCCATTGCCTCAGTATCACTACCAAATATTTGAACAGCTATATCCCCTTTTTCTCCTGTTATATCTAATAGCTTTTTAGTTTTTTCATCTCCATAAAATAGTGCTTTACTACTTATCATTTCTGTTACAACTAAACCTGGATTAAACTTTTCACATATAATACGAAAAGCCCTATCAGTCAAACCTGCCATAGGGCCTAAGATTATATTATTTTTAAGAGTTACATTTCCTATTTTTAATTCTTTTATTTTGTTTTCCGTCAAATTATTATATTCCTTTTTGCTTATTTATATTTTATTTTGATTTTGTCCAAAAATCTCCTCCCTGCTGTCCTATAAATATTGCTTTTTGTCTTCTACCACTTATATTTAATAATAATGCAATCATTATAAAATTACTTAAAAGTGAACTTCCTCCATAGCTTACAAATGGAAGTGGTACTCCTGTTATTGGTAGTAATCCCATAGTCATGCCTATATTTTCAACCATGTGGAAGAAGAAAATTCCTGCAATTCCTGCTGCAATAATTGAACCCAAATCGTCTTTAGCGGTTTTGGCAACATACAGTGCCTTCGTTATCAGAAATACATACAAAATTATAACTACTCCTGCTACTACAAAACCTAATTCTTCTCCTATTACTGAAAATATAAAGTCAGTAGATTTAGGATATAAGAAGCCAAGTTGTGTTTGATTTCCTTTTAAAAGTCCCATTCCTAATAATTCTCCAGCTCCTATTGCAATCTTAGATTGTGTTAAATTATATCCTGACCCCCTTGGGTCTAAGTCTGGATTTATAAATACATCTATTCTCTTTTTTGCATGTTCAGGTAAAACAAATTTATATAATAGAGGTACTGCTACTACTATTACAATTGCAGATATTATAATATATCTTTTATCAATTCCTGCTACAAATAGCATAAATAAAAAGGCTACTAAAAAAGCTGCTGCTGTTCCGTAATCTGGTTGTTTTACTATTAATGCAACTGGTACTGCTATAATTAATAGTATTAAAAATAATCTTGTTGGTCTACTAATTTCTTTTGGTCCTTTTTTCTTCATTCTAGACATTATCAAAGCTAGAAATAATATCATTACTATTTTTGCAAATTCAGATGGTTGTATTGAAAACGAACTAAAAGTAAACCAGCTAGTTGCTCCTGATATTGGTGTTGTAAATAATACTGCTACTAAGCTTATGAGTATTAAAACAAATAATACTGGTGAAATCTTAGATAAAATATCATAATCAACAAGTGTAAATATTATTAAAAAAGGTATACTGACACCAATCCAAGTTAGTTGTTTATAAAATTCTTCTTGATTTGTACTTTCAGTTGCAGAATAAATTGCAAATAGCCCTATTATTACTAATAGGACTGTACATATTAATATGGACCATTCAAGATTTTTTGTTATCTTTTTTTTCATTATTCTCCTTCATTTTGCTTTAGTTAATAAAATTTTATTTCTTTACTTTCTTTTTACTTTTTTGTAATTTTTCTTCTTTCTTTATATCACTTTCTATTTGACTTGTCTCTTCTTTATTATTTTCTTGTTTATCTTCTTTTACATCTTTATTTTCTGTATCAATTTTTTCTATTACTTGTTCTTCTTGTTCTTTAGCTACATTTTTTTCCTGGCTATCAGATTCTTCTGATTTAGTATTTTTCTCACTAGCATTATTCTTATCTTTTTTATTGTTATTATTCTTTTCTTCTTGATTTTTTTCCATTTTTTCAAGATTTAATTTATTAGATATTTTCCTTGTTTCACTTTTTATTGCTACTATAGGAATATTTGCATAAAGTGCTGGTGCTCCAGTTGTTCCGTCGCTGTTTTGTTTATTGGTAAGTTTAACATCGATTTCTTTTTCATCTATATCTATGTATTTTTTTATTACTTCAATAATTTCTTGTTTCATCATATCTAGAAAATCAGCTGAAACATTTGCTCTATCTTGTAACAATACCAAATGTAATCTTTCTTTAGCTGAATCTTTATTTTCTTTTCCTTCTTGTTTCTTTCCTAATTTTTTGAAAAAATTAATAATGTTTTCAAACATGTTTTTTCCTCCACTTTAATTTGATTTCTATTTTTTACGATTTTTTCTCATTCTCGCCCAGAAGCCTGGTTTCTTTCTTCCTGGTATTGTTACTTCTATATTATCTCCTAAAATTCTTCTTGAAATTTCTATATAAGCTTTTCCTGATGGTGATTTTTTATTTGATACTGCTGGTTCTCCTTTATTAGTTTGAGTTATAATATTTTCGTCTTCTGGAACCACTCCTATTAAGTCTATTGATAGCAAGTCTAAAATATCCTCGACATCCATCATTTCACCTTTTTTAACCATTTCTGGTCTTAATCTGTTTATAATCAATTCTGGATTTTTTATATCTGAGGCTTCTAGAAGTCCTATTATTCTGTCAGCATCTCTTATAGAAGAAATTTCAGCATTAGTTACAACTATAGCTCTGTCTGCTCCTGCAATAGCATTTTTAAATCCTTGCTCAATTCCAGCAGGACAATCTATTAAAATGAAATCAAATTCTTCTTTTAGTTTAGATGTTAATTCTTTCATTTGCTCTTCATTTACTGCACTCTTATCTCTTGTCTGTGCTGCAGGAAGTAAAAATAAATCAGTAAATCTCTTATCTTTAATAAGAGCTTGTCTTAATTTACATTTTTCTTCTACAACGTCTACTATGTCATAAACAATTCTGTTTTCTAATCCCATAACAACATCTAAATTTCTTAAGCCAATATCTGTATCTACAAGTACAACTTTTTTTCCTTTAAGTGCTAATGCCGCACCAAGATTAGCGGTTGTAGTAGTTTTACCAACGCCACCCTTTCCTGATGTTATGACAATTATTTCGCCCATAATTTCCTCCTTGTTTATATTATGTTAGCTTGTCTTTTTTACATTAAATTTCATATCTATTATATTTTCTATTTAGTGAAAAGTCAATGAAAAAATACAAAAATATTACAAAAATGTTACAATATTTTTACTGCTTTACATTATGTAAATTTTATGATACAATATTAATGTACGATTTTTATTAAAGCATGTTTGGAGGTTTCATCTTATGAACATTTCAGCCAATGCTACTATTTCTCCCGAAATTGCAAAAAAAATATATGATACGCATAACCTTTCTGATTTAATGAAGCTTGTTGGTTCAGGCAACTCTGCTATTGAATCACTTGCTCTCTTAAGAATTCGTATGCTCATATATGAATTATGGAGTCTATAGAGAAATAGTAAAAACCAGCCCACTAAAGGCTGGTTTTCTTTTTTATGCTTCTTGTTGTTCTTGAGAATCTTCTTTATTATCATCATCGTCTTGATTTACTAATTCTAAGCTTGCTATTGATACTTCATAAGCTACTCTAGGTTCTATTGTTCCATCTTCATGTTTTTTCTCATAATTTCTTGATTGAACTCTTCCTATTAATCTTACTTCAGTTCCAACATCCATTTTTGAGCAAAATCTTGCATTTCTTCCCCATGCAATACAAGGAATATAATCAGATTTGTTATAAGCTCTATTTACTGCTAGTAAAATATCTGCTATTTCTCTTCCAAATGGTGTTTGTCTATAAATAGGAGCCTTACAAATATATCCTACTAATACAACTTCATTTGATAAGAAATCTTTGCTTGCTGTAACTTCTTCTTCTTGATTTTCTAAGAATTCAACATCTTTTGCAAAAACTGTTAATATCAATCTGTTTTTTTCTTTTTCATAACTATTGTATGATCTAAATTGTCCTCTTACTCTAACCTTTTTGTCAACAACTAATTCATCTTCTTTAAATAGTCTTTCAGAAATTGTAATTGGTATTATATCTGCATTACCACTTAGTCTTGGTACGCTTAAATTAAATGAATAGAACTTTTCACCATATATCTCATGACTAAATTTTTTCTCATCTGTAATTTTTCCTACTAATACTAAACTGTTATTCTCTAAAATATTTGTTTCCAATTTGTTTTCCTCCTTAAATTTTTGTTCTTGTGTATCTTTCTTTTTTATAAGCTATTTTTTATTATACTACTTTTTTTTGATTTTGTAAACATAAAAAGTTAAAATTTTGTTATTTTTGTAATTTTTTTGTAATATTTCCACCTTTTTCTAAAATTATTCTTGTTTTATATGGTATTATTTATTATATTTGCATTTACATTTTTTACTTCATTAGAATTATTTTTAATATTTAATTCGTTTTGTATTTCGTTAGTTTTTACAGCATTTGCTGAAGTTTTTAGTATTTCATCATTCTTTTTTGTTATTGCAAATGATATGACAAATAATAACACTACTGTACTTAGGGATATTAAATATGAAAATATTTTTTCTTTGCTAAACACCATAAACATAAAAAATACCTCCAACTAATTTATATTCATATTAATTGGAGATTATTACTTGTTCGAATTATATTTTTCTATTTTTTTCTATAGTAATTTCTTTGCCACAATTTGTACATTTTCCAATATGTTGTGATACTTTTTCTTTTACATTTTTTGTAGTCCTTTTTCCAAAAGCATTGGTCTTTTGTTTTTTTGTTGTTCTTAATATTATCTTATTATCAATCCATACTAAAGAGTTCCATTTTTTACATTCTGAACAAGTTCTTTGATTAGCATCCCAACCAAATAAAAATATAAAGAAGATTATTCCAAAAGGAATTAATAAATAGTTATTATTTGTGAAAATATATATTATTCCTAACAAAATTATAGTTGAAAGTGGTATTGTATACATTATTAACTTATTTATCTTTGACTTTTTTTCATTTAATTGCTTTTCTTTTTCTCCTACATTTCTCTCTTTTATTTTGTTTATACTAATAGCTTTTTTCATTTATTTCTTTATATAAAATATAACCACTTTAGTTTTATTTTATACATTTTCCTTTCATTATTTTTCTTTATTTTATCACAAAATATAGAAATAATAAATATATAAATGTTATTAAAATAGTAAAAAATCAGATTATTTTATTAATCTGATTTTATCTCTTTATAAGTTATATAAGTCCCATCTTTTTCATCATTTTCTTTCCTTGTTTCATCATTTTATTTGGACCCATAGTACATTCTGCACATAACATCGCAGCACCAGCAGCAATAGCCATTCCTGTTATCATACCTTTAACAAACTTCATATACATTACCTCCTAAATTTATTATGTCTTTTTTATATATTTTCTATACCAACAATTTATTTGATAAATTGCAATTAATAATAAAAATATCGCAAATGCTTTTCTAAGATATTCTACATTTATTTTATTAGCAATAATTGAACCACATATTGCTCCTATTATTCCTGATATGGCAAGTGGAATCGCAACTTTCCATTTTAATGTTTTATTTTTTATATTAACTATTGTCGCAATTATTGATGTTGGAACAAAGAAAATAATATTACTTGCTTGTGCAACTAATTGATTAACTGCGCAAAAACAAGTCAAAAAGGTTATGAGTATTGTTCCACCTCCCATTCCTAGACCGCTAATTATTCCTGAAATTATACCTACTAAAACTTCTTTCATTTATTAAATGTAAGGATAGCTGCATATATCAAAAAAATGATAAATATTAAAGACAATAACTTATCATTTATTTTTTTTAATAATTTTGCTCCTATATATCCTCCTATTAAACCTCCTATTCCACAAAGTATACCCATTTTAAAATCTATATTTCCTGCTCTATTATAAAATATCATACTCGTTAAAACCATTGGCAAAATACTAAATATTGCAATTGCCCTTGCTTCTTTTTCTCCTGTACCCACAAAATATACAAGACCTGGAACTGCAATCATTCCACCACCAGATGCAAATAAACCACTTAAAAAGCCCGTTAATGTTCCTAATACAATTATTTTGATTTTTTTATTTAAATTTTCATTATGCTTCATATTGCTATTTTTTCAATTTATAATATTTTTTATACAACTTTTTATTAAATGACAATTAAAAAAGTTTGAGCTAAATTTTATAACTCAAACTTACTTTATATATCTATTTTTATTTCTTTAGGATTTATCTTTTTTACATTTTTTGAAAGTTCATATTCTCTTGCTTCATTCCACCTCATAATTTTTATATCTTTATATTTTTCTAAGACTTCTTCATATTTATCATGTTCTTCTTCCCAGACTGATTCTGGGATTTTATCAAATGCGTCAAACATCTTCTCTGCTTCAGCTAAGTATATTACTTGCTCTTGTGGCGACATTTTATCATACTTTTTTGCAAATACAGCTAATTTATCTAAACTATCATTAGCTCTAATAAATGACATAAAATCTTTTACTTTTATTCCAGCCATTTGCATTTGAGTAACTGCCATTGCTACTAAAATAACTATGAAAATTAGTAATATAAATATTATTGCTAAAACAGTCATTAAAGCCTTTCTCCTTATCTTTAGAATTTCACAAATTTATTATAGCATTAGTTTCTACCAATAGCAAGAAATTTATTAAAGTTATTTTATTCAAAATTTAAGAGACAGTAATACTACCGTCTCTTTTTTGTGGCTTTCGACTTAAGTTAAGCTTTTTAATTTGATTAGCAGAGAAGTAAAACCTACATAAAAGTTTGTATCCTTAGATATCTCTTTTTCTTCCACAATTTCAAAATTTGCATCTCGCCATGCTTTTTTTATTTCATCTATAAATTCTCTTCTTCGTTTTTCTTCCATTATTTCAAGATATTTCATTGGAAAGAAGAAAAGAATATTTCCTGTGTCAAATTCGTATGCTCTTGCACAACCTGGTATTGCAGTTAAATACTTTTCTTGAGCTAATATTTCACTTAATGTATCCCATGCCCGTTTTACATTCTCAGCTTTATCACAATTTTTACCATGAGCCATTCTTCTGCCACCTTTCAAATTATAATCCGTTTGCTATTACAAACTAATGAGATAATTATATCATATAATATGCTATTATTCAAGATTATTTTACTACTAT
>CANQLM010000007.1 GCA_947624735.1 uncultured Clostridia bacterium
ATGCAATAACAGTTCATAAATCTCAAGGAAGTGAATTTAATGAAGTTGTATTTCCAATTATGCAAGTTGCTCCAATGTTACTTACTAGAAATCTTTTATACACAGGTATGACTAGAGCAAAAAATAGATTAGTAATAATAGGAAGCAAAAAAGCTGTTGAATATATGATTAGTAATGCAACTACTAAAAAGAGAAATACGGGGCTAAAATATAAACTAAAAAATTTTTAATTGTTTAAATTATAAGTTTGCTAGAATAAATTCATATTTTGTCCTTGTTGTCACTTCGCAATTTATAATTGCTCGTTCCAGCTAACGCATATAGCTGTTGTTACGAAAACAAGTTTTCGACAACATCTTAATTCGCGCTTCGCTTGGTCGCTACGCGGACTGCAATATAAATTTATTCTAGCAAACAATAAATATTAATTTTAGGAGAGTGATTACAAAAATTCACATTTTAGATATACTTTTCCCAAGTAAGTGCGGAATTTGTGGAAAGTTAGGAGAAAATATTTGCGAAAATTGTTTTAACGAATTAAAACAATTTGAAATAACAAAGCAATATAAAGATGTATTTTTTGTTTATAGATATGAAGGAAAAATTAGAAAATTAATATTAAGTTATAAATTCAAGGATAGTTCATATTTATATAAAACTTTTTCTGATTGTTTACTAAAAAATAAAAACTTGTGCAATTTTTTAAAATCTTATGATATAATTACATCAGTTCCATTACATAAAAGAAGAAAAGCTGAAAGAGGCTATAATCAATCGGATTTAATTGCAAAGGATTTAGCTAAAAGTATTAATAATTTACATAAAACAAATAAATTAAATTCTAAAGAAAAATATTTTGATGACAAAAGTAATGAACTAAAATATTATAATGATATTTTAATAAAAAATTTGAATACTAAGCCTCAAAGTTCAAAGCAAATTAAAGACAGACAAAACGATGTAATTGGAATATATGAAGTAAAAAATTGTGATTTAGTAAAAGATAAAAATATAGCTATTTTTGATGATATTTATACAACAGGAAGTACATTAAATGAGTGCAAAAAGGTATTATTAAATGCAGGAGCAAAAAAGGTAGGAATTATTGCTTTAGCAAAAGATTATATAAATTAGAGATTACAAAAGGAAGGAATTTTATAAATGGATGATTTAGTAGAAAGCATATTAGACTATGTAAGAGCTGATTATACAGATTATGCAATAATGATAAATGGAGAATGGGGTAGTGGTAAGACTTATTTTTGGAATAACAAAATAAGAAATAAAATTGAATCTATGCAACTAAATGGTAAAAAACTTACAACTATTTATATGTCTTTATATGGAATTTCTAACTTAGAGGAAATTAGTAAAAAGATTTTCATTGAAACCACACAATTAATGGATAAAAATTTAAAGAAATTTATGGATTCAAATGGACAAACTACAATTCCTGAATATGCAAAAACAGGATTAGATATGGCTAATTTCTTTGGAGTTACCCAAAATGGAGACAAAATAGACTATGCTAACTTTTTCTCAACAGATGATAAAGTTTTATGCTTTGATGACCTAGAAAGAGCTAATGTTGATGTTATAGATATTTTAGGATATATAAACAATTTTGTTGAACATGACCACATTAAAACTATAATTATATGTAATGAAAAAGAATTATCTACCAAGTTAAAAAGTAATAATATAGAAATGAAAACTTTTATAGCAACATATCTTTTAGATAAAGAAAGTAAGCTATTAACTACTGATAAGCCAATGGTAGAGAAAATAAAAGACACAATAGAAGATGTATTTGATAAAGCAAATGATTATGAAAGAATAAAAGAAAAGCTAATTGGTGAAACTTTTGAATATCAACCTGAATTTGCATATATAATTAATGGTATCTTAATGAGATATGAAAAATATCCAGATTTAATAAGATTTTTAAAATCAAATACAGGACTTATTACTTCAACGTTTGAAAAAAGTGGAACTAGAAACTTAAGAATTTTGAAACATGCTTTAGCAGACTTCAAAAAAGTATTTGATATGGTAACATCATCTTATCCAAATACAAATAATAGAGTCTTACAAACAATGCTTATATTTACAATAGCAATTTCATTTGAAATTAAAGCAGGAAAAATTACTAAAGACAAATTCATAAATGTAAAAGACAATGAAGAATATAAGTCAATAGTTGTATCTTCAAGAATATTTATGGACAACCGTCAATTCTATATTAAAGAATTTGATAACAACTATTATTACAACTTTAAGGCAGAGTATAGATTTTTCAAGTTTATTGAAATATTTGTAAGAACAAGAATATTTGATATGAAAATATTTAAACGTGATATGGAAGACATAATAAATACAATAGATACAAGCAATTTACCAGGATATAAAAGGCTTCTTACAGAGGAATATTGGAAAATATCAGATGATGAGTTTCCAAAAGTTGTTGAAGATGTTCTTGATACTGTTAAAAATGGAAAAATCAGTTTAATAGATATTGTAAAAATGTATGCTTATTTTATGTACTTCTTAAATAAAGATTTAATAATGTATGATGAAGAAACTCTAAAAAGTACATTTTTAAATGGATTAAATATTGCATCAATAACATCAGACTATTGTGATAATCCAGAAGAAGAGTTAAATGCAATTTATGTTGAAGATAATAGCTTTGATATGAAAGAAATTTTAGAGAGATTTAATGAACTTAATATTCAACTAAAAGATAAGATGTATAAAGCAAAAGCAGAAGAAATCTTTAAAAATATTCCAATGAAAATGGAAGTATTTTATGATAGATTTGATAAAGAGTGTATGGATATTGCCATATTTAAATACAGCGACCCTTACTCAATTTTCCAAAGATTATCTTGTGCAAGCAATGAAGATATAGTAATAATAAAAGAAAAACTAGTTTCAAGAGCTAATAAAAATAAATCCGTTATTGTTGAAGAACAAGAAAATATGTATAAACTGAAACAAATAATAGATGACTATGTATCAGATAAACCTATCACTATAAAGATAGTTGTATTAGAAGAATTTTCAAAAGCAATTGACTTTATAATTAATATGGCAAAAAAAGAGGATGACGCGTAAATAAAAAATGTAGCATTCAACACTTAAACTTCTTATAGTTTAAATATTGAATGCTACTTTTACATTTTAGGAAGTTAGATTACTGAATCACCTTCTTCAAGTAAGTATAAATCACCAAATTCAGATAATACAGCCATTGGATAAGTACTTTGCTCCATAGTCGAAATAAATTCTTTGCAATTAGGAAAACTATATTTAACGTCATCTAAAGAACAAATGATTCCAAAATAAGTATTATGCGAAAGGATTTTTTCAACTTTAATAAAAGTTTTTCCATCCCGAGTTTCCTCAGTACCATCAAAAAAACGATAGCCTACAATGTCTTCAGGAAAATTGATAGCACTTAGAGAAGGCTGACTTATTTTCTCAATCCGTGTTTTATTCCTTGAAAGATAGAAAAAAACATAGTGATTTAGCATAGATAACCTCCTTTTGTATTGTTACTAAATTATTAGAAAACAAAAATAAAAAAGTATAATTCGCGCTTATTTACGAATTATACTATATTTTAAACAAAATTGCAAACTAATATTTATTGGTTAGAATTATTAAATATTTCTGGACCTAAAATTTTAACAGTTCTATCTAATTCTGTCTTAGCTAGATTGTACATCTGACTATTCCAATTTCCAGTTCCTGCTTCATATTCAGAGATTATATTTTCTATATCTAAAAGTTCGTATCTATCTGAACCATTGTAATTTGGGTTTCCACCAGTAGTATTATCAAATACATAAACAGGAGTATAAGTTGCATTATCAACACTTACTTTTCCAGTTTTTCCATCTTTTCTAACTTGAACATTTAATATAAGAGTATTTCTAGTATTTGCAAATGTTTGAGCTGAGAAAAAGTTTCCCATAGAATAAATTATAAATCCAGTTTTAGTAGTTCCGTCTTCCATTGTTACAGTTTTCATTTCCATAGGTTCTAGTACGTGAGGATGACAACCTAAAATAACTTGTACATCATTTTTTATTAAAAATTCAGCTAAATCTTTTTGAGTATTATTTGGCTCTGTATGATATTCATCGCCCCAGTGCATACTAACACATATAAGTTCAGCACCTTCTTCTTTAGCTTGGTCAATTTTTCTTTTTATAAAATCTTTATCAATTAAATTTACACAATATTCTTTTCCACTAGGCACTGGTATTCCATTAGTTCCATAAGTAAATGCTAGAAATGCAGTTTTTATACCATTTAAATCTTCAAATAACATTGTATTTTGTTCTTCCCAAGTTCTAGCAGAACCAGTATGTTTTAATCCTGCTTCATCTAAGTAAGTTAGAGTTGAAACTAGTCCAGTAAAGCCTAAATCAAGAGTATGATTGTTAGCAGTTGTCATTACATCTAATCCTAACTCTTTTAAGTCGATTGCCAAATGTTCAGGAGTGTTAAATGTTGGGTATCCGCTATATCCACGAGAAGGACCTGCTAGAGTTGCTTCTAAGTTTCCAACACAAACAGTTGCATCTTCAAAATATTTTGTAACATATTTAAACATAGGAGAAAAGTCATAAATTCCGAGTAGAACTATCATATGCATCTTTGAAGTTTTGACTATGACATAAAGTATCTCCAATAGCAACAATATTAGCAACTGAATCTTTAGGAATTTGAGCTTGAACTTCTAATAAGGATTTGGCATCATCAGAAATATTTTGAGAACTTCTAAGAATTAATTTTGTTATAACATCATATGAACCAAATGCCAAAATAGCAATAATAGCAAGCACAACAAATAATTTTATAAAATTAAATTTTTTACGTTTTTTTACCATAAAAAACCTCCATTAAATTTTTATAAATATAGCATATCACGAAAATTATTTAAAATCAACAGAAAAAAATGTATAAATTTCCTTTTTATGAAAATAATAAAATTATATTAACATAATTAGTTAAGGAGGAAAAATGAAAGCTACTGGAGTTGTAAGAAGAATAGATGACTTAGGAAGAATTGTTATTCCAAAAGAAATAAGAAAAACACTTAGAATAAAAGAAGGAAGTCCTTTAGAAATATTTACAGAAAAAGAAGGAGATATAATATTAAGAAAATATTCTCCAATAGGAGAGATATCTAATTTTTCAACAGAGTATGCAGAAAGTTTAGCAAAAGTAACTGATTTAATTGCTATAATTACTGATAAAGATGTTGTAATAGCATGTTCAGGAACACAAAAAAAAGATATATTAGAGCAAAAAATAAGTTCTGATTTAGAAAAGATTATAGACAAAAGAGATACATTTGTATCAGATGATAATTCAGCAATTTTAATTACCGAAAAAGGTAATAAAGAAAGAGAGAGCAAAGCACAAGTAATTGTTCCGATAATTTCAGATAGTGAAGTGACAGGAGCCATAGTGCTAATAGCAAAAGAACAAGGAGTAAAATTAGGCAAAGATGTAGAACAAATAGCTAAAGTTGCAGCAAACTTTTTAGGAAATCAAATGGAAATATAAATAATAATATTGAAACTTTAAGTATAAAATGATATAATGCAAAAAATCAAAAGGAGCAAAATAAGTAATGTTAGAAGGAAAATTTGTACACTTACATGTTCATAGTGAATATAGTCTTTTAGATGGAGCAAATAGAATAAAGGATCTTCCAGTAAGAGCTAAAGAACTTGGAATGGATGCTATGGCAATAACAGACCATGGTGTTATGTTTGGTGTCATTGATTTTTATAAGGAGTGCAAAGCAAACGGAATAAAGCCTATTATTGGCTGTGAAGTTTATGTTGCACCAAGAAAACTTACTGACAAAGATCCATCAATTGATAACAAATATAATCACTTAATTTTGCTTGCTAAAGATAATGAAGGTTATAAAAATTTAACAAAACTTGTTTCACTAGGTTTTACAGATGGATTTTATTATAAACCTAGAATAGATAAAGAAGTATTAGAAAAATACCATAAAGGGCTAGTATGTTCATCAGCTTGTTTAGCAGGTGAAATACCATCTTTAATTAACAAAGGAGATATGGAAGGTGCGAAAAAATCTGCTTTATGGTATAAAAATCTTTTTGGAGAAGACTATTATTTAGAAGTACAAAATAATGGAATAAAAGAGCAAGCTTTAGTTAATCAAAAGCTGATACAACTTTCTAAAGAACTTGATATTCCACTAGTTGCAACTAATGATTCACATTATTTAAAAAGAGAAGATGCATATAACCATGAGGTACTTTTGTGTATCCAAACTGGTAAAAGAATGTCAGATGAAGACAGAATGAAATTCGATACAGATGAACTTTATATAAAGTCTCCTAAAGAGATGATAGAATATTTTAAAGCAATACCAGAAGCAATAGAAAATACCGTAAAAATTGCAGAAAAATGTAATGTTGAATTTGAATTTGGACATACAATACTTCCAAATTATGATGTAGATGAAAAGTATGCAACACATTTTGATTATTTAAAAGAATTAGCTTATAACGGAATAAAAAAGAGATATGGAGAAAATCCTTCACAAGAAATACTTGATAGAGTTGAATATGAGCTAGGCGTAATTAACAAAATGGGATATGTTGATTACTTTTTAATAGTGCAAGACTATGTTAATTTTGCTAAAACACATGGTATACCAGTTGGACCTGGAAGAGGTTCAGGAGCAGGTTCTATTGTAGCATACGCAATAGAAATTACAGATATTGATCCAATAAAATATGGACTTATTTTCGAAAGATTTTTAAATCCTGAAAGAATAAGTATGCCTGATTTTGATATAGATTTCGATTTCGAAAAAAGACAAGAAGTAATAGACTATGTTTCAGAAAAATATGGACAAGACCATGTATCTCAGATAATTACGTTTGGCACAATGGCAGCAAGAATGGTAATTAGAGATGTTGCAAGAGTTCTAGACTTTCCGTATGCAGAAGCAAACAATCTTACAAAAATGATACCTAATGAAGTGCATATGACTATACAAAAAGCTTTAGAAATTAATAAAGAGTTAAAAGATTTATATGATTCAAAAGAAGAAATAAAAAATCTTTTAAATATTGCTATGGCACTTGAAGGAATGCCAAGACAGGCCTCAACTCATGCTTGTGGAATCATTATTGCTAGAAACCCAGTTGTTGACTATGTTCCATTATATGCAAGAGATGGTGTTATCTCAACCCAATTTATAATGACTACCCTAGAAGAATTAGGCCTTTTGAAGATGGACTTTTTAGGATTAAGAACTTTAACTGTTATTAGAGATGCAATGACTCTAGTTAAAGAAAATCAAGGTATAGATGTAAAATTTGATGCAGAAATGAATGATCCTAAAGTATATAAATTATGGCAAGATGGAGATTCTATTGGAATATTCCAATTTGAATCACAAGGAATGACTAACTTTATGAAGGAACTAAAACCAGACTGCTTAGAAGATATTATAGCAGGAGTTTCTTTATATAGGCCAGGCCCAATGGACCAAATACCAAGATATATTGCTAACAAAAAAGACCCATCTAATTCAGTATATACACATCCAAGTTTAAAACCAATACTTGAAGTAACGTATGGTTGTATGGTTTACCAAGAACAAGTTATGCAAATAGTAAGAGACTTAGCGGGATATTCGCTAGGTAGAGCAGATTTAGTTAGACGTGCTATGGGTAAGAAAAAGCTAGATGTAATGGCAAAGGAAAGAGAAAATTTTGTACATGGAAAATTAGATGAAAATGGAAATGTTGAAATTCCAGGATGTGTACGTAATGGAATAGATGAAGCATCAGCTAATAAAATATTTGATGAAATGGCAGAGTTTGCAAAATATGCATTTAATAAATCTCATGCTGCTTGCTATGCAGTAATTGCTTATCAAACTGCATATTTAAAAGCATATTATCCAGCAGAATTTATGGCTGCAATGCTTAATAGCTTTTTAGGTAATTTAAGCAAAGTTCCAATTTATATAAATGAATGTAAAAGGCTTAATATAAATATTTTAAAACCAGATATAAATAAAAGCTTCACAAAATTTACTGCCAAAGATAAAAACATAAGGTTTGGTCTAGGAAGTATAAAAAATGTTGGCATATCTGCGATAGATAGCATCGTGGCAGAAAGAGAACAAAATGGAGAGTACAAAGATTTTACAGATTTTGCGGAAAGAATTTATGGAGAATCTGTTAATAAAAAGTGTATAGAAAGTTTAATTAAATCAGGAGCATTTGACAACTTAGGTCAAACTAGAAGTACGCTTATGGCATCATTTGAACAAATAATAGACACAATAGCTGATAGCAATAGAAAAGACTATTCAAACCAAATTACAATGTTTGATATAGCAAATACAGAAGAAGATATACAGAAAATGAAATATACATATACTGTACTTAAAGAATATAGCGAAAAAGAACTTCTATCAATGGAAAAGGAAATGCTTGGAATTTATATTTCAGGTCATCCTTTAGAAAAGTATAGAAAGCAACTTGAAGAAACAACTAATATAAATACATTACAGATAGAAGAAGCTTTAGAAGAACTTGAGCAAGAAGGAAAATGCAGTTTAGAAGATGGAAAACAAGTCAATTTTGCAGGTATAATTAGTAAAATAAAAAAGAAATTTACAAAAAATAATAAGATAATGGCATTTGTTACAGTAGAAGATTTGTATGGAAGTTGTGAAATAGTAGTATTTGAAAGTTGTTATAACAAGTGTAGCAATTTATTAGTCGAAGAAAATATTATAGCAATAAATGGTAGAATAAGTATTAAAGATGAAACTGATATAAGTATTTTAGCTAATAATATTACAGAACTTAAAGGACAAAATAAAAAGCATATAGAAATCAACTTAAATAAATTAACAGATAACCAAAAAGAAAAATTAAGAGGTGCTATTAAATTTTTCACAGGGGATAAAAATAATTTAGCAATTTATGTTATTCAAGGGGAAGAAACAAAGCCATCAGGTGCGATATTTGCAACAGAAGATATAATAAAAGAATTTGAAGAAATTGTCGGAGCAGAAAATTTTGCTTTAGTTGAAGAAAATTAAAATAAAAAACATATGCTTTATTTATAAATGCATATGTTTTTTATAGATTATAATATTATGCAAATTAATCCGCCAGAACCCTCATTTACAATTCTTTCTAATGTTTGCTGAAGTTTTATTTGAGCATCCTCTGGCATACAAGCCAATTTATTTTGCAATCCTTCATTAACTAAACTATGCAAACTCTTTCCAAAAATATTAGATTCCCATATTTTTTTAGGATCACTTTCAAACTCAGAAAGTAAGTATTTAACTAAATCTTCAGATTGTTTTTCACTTCCAACTATTGGAGAAACTTCTGTTTCTACATCGGTTTTAATTAAATGAATACTTGGAGCTTTAGCTTTAAGTTTAACACCATATTTGCTTCCTTGTTTAACCATTTCAGGTTCATCTAAAATTAAATCATCAATTCCTGGGGTAATAATTCCATAACCTTTACTATTTACTTCTTCTAAAGCAGGGGCTATTTTATCATATTTACTCTTAGTCTTAGCAAAATTAGAAAAGGTAGAAAATAACTCATATTCATTTGTAATTGGAGTACTAGACATTTCTGTTAAAACTTTATAAAATAGTGTTTGATTTATTCCTAAAGAAACAGTTACATTTCCAGTACCTAAATCTATTTGGTCAACATTACAAGAAGTGATTATACTTTCAGAGTTAGATTGAGATAGAGAATCTTGCATTGTACTTACAACAGAATTAACTTGTTTTATTACTCTTAAATTTGTAAAATTATTTTTTATTTCTTTAATCATTTCGGATTTTAACCAATGATTTTTATCAAGAGCATCAATCCATTTAGCATATTTTAAATTAATTCTTTGAGTAGGAAATTCATATAAAACTTTACTAAAGATTTCATTAATATCATCTAAATTTAAATTTGCACAATCTGTTGGAATAACTGGAACACCATATTTTTCTTCTAAAGTTGCAGCCATATTAATAGTATCATTTGAATAAGGATTAGAAGTATTAAGAACAACTACAAAAGGTTTATTTAAAGCCTTTAGCTCATTCGCTATTCTTTCCTCAGGATTAACGTAATCTTCACGGTTAATTCCTGAAAAGCTACCATCAGTTGTAACTAATATGCCAATAGTTGAGTGGTCAGAAATTACTTTTCTAGTACCAATTTCAGCCGCCTCTTGAAAAGGAATTTCACTATCAGACCAAGGAGTTTTAACCATTCTAGGAATATCATCTTCCATATAGCCTATTGCATTATTTACTAAATATCCAACACAGTCAACAAGTCTAGTTTTAAATTTTACATTTCCATTTAAAGTTATTTCTACTGCTTCATTAGGAATAAATTTAGGCTCAGTGGTCATAATTGTCCTACCAGTTGCACTTTGTGGAAGCTCATCAACCGTCCTTTCTCTTTTGTAATTATTATCAATATTAGGAATAACAAGTAAGTCCATAAAATTTTTAATAAAAGTAGACTTACCAGTCCTTACAGGACCAACTACTCCAACATAAATATCACCATCAGTACGAGTTGCTATATCCTGATATAGTTTTAAATTGTCCTCCATTTTTTACCTCCTTTAGAGACGTTTGTACAAAACTTTATTAAAGTATATTAGGAGAATTTGAAGTTATGACAATTTTAAATAAAAATGTTACAAAATAAAATCCATTTAGCTCAAAATAAACATTGTTCTAAAAGATTGCATATTATAAACAAATATGATACAATGCAGTAGATTAATCAAAAATATTATAAGAAAGGATTTGCTATTATGGAAAACTACGAGCTACTATTAAAAAAATATAACCAAGAACATTTATTAAAATACATAGAAATGACAGACAAAAAAGAAGAATTAATTAAGCAAATAGAAAAGATTAATTTTGAACAATTACAAGATTTATATAGTGTAAGTAAAAGAGATAATGAAAAAGCAATAAAGGGAATAATTATTGAACATGTTCCATTTGTAGATAAATACAAATTAGATGCAGAAAAATCAAACAATTTACAAACTTTAGGTGAAGAAGTTATAAAAAATGGAAAATACGCAGTAGTTACAATGGCAGGAGGTCAAGGAACTAGATTAGGTCATGACGGACCAAAAGGAACATTTAAACTAAATGTAAAACCTAGACCAAAATATTTATTTGAAATTTTAGCAGAAAATTTACAAAGAGAAAATGAAAAGTATAACATTGTAATTCCTTGGTATATAATGACAAGCACAGAAAACAATGCAAAAACAGTTAGTTTCTTTGAAGAAAACAATTATTTTGGTTATCCAAAAGACAATGTAACATTTTTCAATCAAGGAAATTTACCTTTGCTATCTGAAGATGGAAAGCTAATGGTAGATGAAAATTACAATATAAAAGTTGCATCAGATGGAAATGGAAGTATATATAAATCAATGAAAAATGAAGGAATACTTCTTGATATGAAAAAAAGAGGAGTAGAATGGATTTTCATTGGTGCAGTTGATAATGCAATTTTAAATATGTGCGATCCAATGTTATTAGGATTAACAATAAAAGATAAAAATGAAATTGCATCAAAATCTGTAGTAAAAGCAAATCCACACGAAAAGGTAGGAGTATTTTGTAAAAAAGATAGCAAACCTGCTGTTATAGAATATACTGAACTTCCAACAGAGATGGCAGAAGAAACTGATGAAGAAGGAGAACTTCTATTTGGAGAATCACATATAATGTGTAATTTATATTCTATAGAAGCTTTAGAAAAAATAGCCGAACAAAACCTTCCATATCATAGTGCTCACAAAAAAGCAAATTACTTAGATGAAAATGGTAATTTGGTAAAATCAGAAGAACCAAATAGTTACAAATATGAAGCATTTATTTTTGATGGATTCAATTACTTCGACAATATTTCAATATTAAGAGGAAGAAGAGAGGAAGATTTTGCACCAATAAAAAATAAAGAGGGTGTTGATAGCCCAGAAACTGCAATAGAATTATATAACAACTATTGGAAACTATAAAAATATTATTAGAAAGCGAGTATCAATATGGAAGAATGTAAAATAATTAACTTATTTAGTCTTGATGAAACAATAGCAAAAGATTTACTTTTAAAATATACATATCCTTGGGAAGTGCTTCCACATATAGAAGAGTTTATATTAGAACTTGGAAAAACTTTACCAAAAGATGAATACAAAAAAATTGGTGAAAATGTTTGGATTCACAAGAGTGCAAATGTATATGAAAGTAGTTATATAAAAGGACCTGCTATTATATGTAAAGATGCAGAAATTAGGCATTGTGCATTTATAAGAGGAAAGGCAATAGTAGGTGAAGGAGCAGTAGTAGGTAATTCAACAGAACTTAAAAATGTTATTTTATTTAATAGAGTTCAAGTTCCTCATTACAATTATGTTGGAGATTCTATTTTAGGATATAAATCACATATGGGTGCAGGTTCGATAACATCTAATGTAAAATCAGATAAAACATTAGTTGTTGTAAAAGGCAAGAAAGATAAAATAGAAACTAACTTAAAGAAAATGGGAGCAATGCTTGGAGATAAAGTTGAAGTTGGATGTGGAAGTATACTAAATCCAGGAACAGTAATTGGAAAAAATACTAATATTTATCCACTTTCATCAGTAAGAGGAGTTATTCCAGAAAATAGTATATATAAAACAAAAACGGAAATAATTGACAAAGAGTAGTTTTTATGCAATGAAAGTTTATAGGAACTTTAAACCTAAATTTAATAGCTAAAGGGATGCTTTATGGAAAAATTTTATTTAACAACACCAATATATTATCCAAGTGGTAAATTTCATATAGGAACAGCTTATACAGAGGTATTGGCAGACTTTATAAAAAAATATAAAAAATTACAAGGCTATGATACATTTATGCTAACAGGCGTAGATGAACATGGTCAAAAGATTGAAGACAAAGCAAAAGATAGTGAAATGGATCCTAAAGCATATGTTGATATTCAAGCTAACAATGCAATAAATCTTTGGAAAAAAATGAAAATAGATTATAGCAAATTTATGAGGACAACAGATGACTATCATGAAATAGCAGTTCAAAAAATATTCGAAAGATTTCTATCTCAAGGCGATATTTATAAAGGTGAATATGAGGGATGGTATTGCAAACCTTGTGAAAGTTATTTTACAGAAACTCAGTTAGTAGATGGAAAATGCCCAGACTGTGGAAGAGAAGTAAGAAAAATGAAAGAAGAAGCATATTTTTTTAATATGAAAAAATATGCTGATAGACTTTTGAAATATTATGAAGAAAATCAAGATTTTATAAAACCAGAGTTTAGAAAAAATGAAATGATAAATAATTTTATAAAACCGGGATTAGAAGATTTATGTGTTACAAGAACTTCTTTTTCTTGGGGAATAAAAGTTAAATCAGATCCAAAACACGTAATATATGTATGGCTAGATGCTTTAACTAATTATTTAACTGCTTTAGGCTATACATCAGAAAATGATGAATTATATAAAAAATATTGGCCTGCAGACCTTCAAATTGTCGGAAAAGATATTGCGAGATTCCATTTAATTTATTGGCCAATTTTCCTAATGGCTCTAGACTTACCACTTCCAAAAACAATTCTAGTACACAACTGGATTACTATGAAAGATGGTAAAATGTCTAAATCAAAGGGAAATGTTATTTATCCAGAACAATTAATAGAAAGATATGGGCTAGATGCAACGAAATATTTTCTGTTGAGAGAAATTCCAGTTGCAACTGATGGAGTATTTTCACCAGAAGAATTTGTTGACAGATATAACTATGACTTATGCAATGACTTAAGTAATTTGTTAAATAGAACAATATCAATGATAAATAAATATTTTGATGGGTTAGTTCCAAATTATAATGGAACTCCAAATGAAGTAGATGAAACTTTAGAAAACGATGCAATAGAAGTAATTAGTAAATTTGAAGATTATATGAATAAATATGAAATAGCAAATGCAATTCAATCAATATGGACTTTAGTATCAAGAACTAATAAATATATTGATGAAACTTCTCCATGGGCTTTAGCAAAAGAAGTAGATGGTGAAACAGAGGAAGATAAAGTAAATAGAATAGACAAGCTAAAATCTTGTATGTATCATTTGGTAGCAAATTTAAAACAAATTGCAATTATGATTAGACCATTTATGGAAGAAACTTCTGATAATATATTAAGACAATTAGGAAT
Organism: uncultured Clostridia bacterium; assembly: GCA_947624735.1. Taxonomy (GTDB): domain Bacteria; phylum Bacillota; class Clostridia; order TANB77; family CAG-508; genus CAG-793. The sequence continues at coordinate 14,331 of CANQLM010000007.1, forward strand.
ATCAAATAATGTTAGTTGGGATTCATTAAAAGATTATAAAAAAATAGAAAACATTAAAGTTATTGAAAAAGGTGAACCAATATTTATGAGATTAGATCAACAAGAAGAAGTAGAATATATAAAAAATTTAATGAAGGTATAAAGCAATAAATCGTATGTCAAAACTGATATACGATTTAATGTAATTAAGAGGCACAAAATATGAGAATGAAATTTAAGCCATGGGCTAGAGAAGAATTAGAGACCAGTCCTTTTTATATAGATAATCCACTTTTGTACAAAAATAAGTGGAAAAATGTTTTCGAAAAAGAGCAAGATTTACATTTAGAATTAGGCTGTGGAAAAGGAAACTTTATAGCTAAATTATCTAAGAAAAATCAAAACATAAACTATATAGCAATAGATTTAGTAGATGCAATGCTTGGAATGGCAAAAAGAAGTGTGGAAGCTGAATATGGAATTAGGCAATCAACTGATGCTGAAAAAATAGAAAATGAAATAGAAAAACAAAGAGTAGTTAAGAATTTAAAACTTATAAGATATGATATAGCAAGAATATCAGATATATTTGGAGAACAAGATAATATAAAAAGGATATATATTAATTTTTGCAATCCATGGCCTAGAGGAAAACATCATAAAAAGAGATTAACTCATGAAAGACAATTAGAACAATATAAAAAATTCCTGAATGGACAAATATTTTTTAAAACTGATGATGACCAATTATTTGAAGATTCATTAAAGTATTTTGAAAGAGCAGGATATAAGATAAAAAGGAAAACTTATGATTTAGCAAATGAAAAAGATTTTTGGATTGAAGAAGAAAATATTGAAACAGAGCATGAAAAAATGTTTAAAAATCAGGAAATAAAAATAAAAGCATTAATAGCAGAGTCGTAATTTGTCGAAAAAAGGAGCACGATTTTTCTTGACTTTTGTCATATTATGGAATTATAATTACATCCATAATATGATGAAAGGAGAAAATAATTTAAAAGAAATGGAAAGTAAATGGAAACTAATTGAAACGAAAAATCGTAAAAACATATTGACAGATTTAATAGAAATTAATATAATAAGTTTAAAGAAAGCCAAAAAAGAATATACCTTAAATAACAACAATGAAAAAGCACAATGGATGCTATTTTTGGATAATCCGGAATCAAAGGAGATGCAAGAGATAGTGAAAAAGAATAAAGATATAAATGATGCTACAATAATAGTTAAAGAAATGAGTGAAGACGAGAAAATGCAAAGATTGGCAGACTTAAGACTTAAAGCTATTATGGATGAAAAAGCTATTAGAAGATATGGGTATAAAAAAGGTATAGAAGCAGGAATAAAAAAAGGAAAAGAAGAAGGAATTGAAAACGGTGAAAAAAATAAAGCTATAGAAATAGCTAAAAAATTAATTATTAAAGGAATGAGCCCTGAAGAAATTATGGAATTAACAGGGTTATCAAAAGAAGAAATTAATAGTATATCTTAAAAAATTTTTTAAATAAATTTAATTCTAATGTAATTATATCTAATTACAAATTTCATTTTGTATAATTTTTAAATTTTTATAGGAAAGGAGAAAAATTGCTTTCAATAATAAAAAGTATGTCCCTTAAGGGTTTAGAGGGATATATTATTGACGTACAAGTAGATGTGTCAAGTGGGCTCCCAGAATGGGAAATTGTTGGTCTTCCTGATGCAAGTATTAAAGAATCAAAAGAAAGAGTAAGAACAGCTATAAAAAATTCAGGATATGAACTTTTTAGTAGAAGAGTTTTAATTAATTTAGCACCTGCAGATATAAGAAAAGAAGGCTCATATTTAGATTTGCCAATAGCAATAGGAGTATTATTTAGTAGTAAATTAATTAAGAATATAAATAAAACTCTAGAAAATACAGCTTTTGTTGGAGAATTATCATTAAATGGGAAAATAAATAAAGTTAATGGAATTTTGCCACTTTGCATTGAAGCAAAAAGGCTAGGCATAAAAAATATTATAATTCCTAAAGGAAATCTTAAAGAAACAACAATACTTAAAGGAATAAAGGTTTTAGGTGCAGATAATCTTAATGAAGTTATAGAATATTTGTATGGTAAAGTAAAGTTAAAAGAAAAAAGATGTACCTGGGAAGAAATATCAAAGAAACAAAATAAATATGCAATAGATTTTATGGATGTGAAAGGACAAGAAAATGTAAAAAGAGCTTTAGAAATATGTGCAGCAGGAGGTCATAATATTCTTTTAATTGGTAGTCCAGGCTCTGGAAAAACAATGTTAGCACAAAGGTTAATTACAATAATTCCAGACTTAAATTTGGAAGAGTCATTGGAAACAACTAAAATTCATAGTATTGCAGGTACTCTAAAAAATGATGAAAACTTAATTATTACAAGGCCATTTAGAAGTCCACATCACACAATAACAATTTCATCATTAGTAGGAGGTGGCAAAGTTCCAAAGCCGGGAGAAATTAGCTTAGCACATAATGGCGTACTCTTTTTAGATGAAATAGCTGAGTTTGATAAAAACACATTGGAAGTATTAAGAGAGCCACTAGAAGATAAAAAAATAACAATTAGTAGACTTAATCAAACTCTTACATATCCATGTAATTTTATGCTAGTAGCATCAATGAATCCATGTCCTTGTGGATATTATGGTTGTAGCTATAAAAAGTGTACTTGCAATCAAAACGATATAAAGAAATATATGAACAAATTAAGTGGACCATTTCTAGATAGAATAGATATTCAAATCGAAGTACAAAGGGTAAGTTATGATAAATTAGACGCTAACGAAGGAGAAAGTTCTAGTAAAATTAAAGAAAGAGTCAGCAAAGCACGAAAAATACAAGAACTTAGATACAAAAAAGAAAACATATTTACAAATGCAGAACTTAATCCAAACCAAATTGAAAAATATTGTAAGATAAATGAAGAAAGTAATCAATTACTAAAAATTGCATATCAAAAATTATCTTTAAGTACTAGAGCACACAATAAAATACTAAAAATAGCAAGAACAATAGCTGATTTAGAAGGAGTAAAGAATATAGAAAAAAGGCATATTGCAGAAGCAATACAATATAGAAGTCTAGACAAAAAATATAGTGAATAACACTAATTTAATAAAAGGAGGGATAAACAATCGAGATTTTAAAAAGTACAAGTGATAAGTATCCAAGTAAATTATTAAAAATAAAAGATTATCCTAAGGAACTTTATGCAGAAGGCAATATAGATTTATTAAATAAAAGAATAGTTGCAATAGTAGGTTCAAGAGATTGCTCTGAATACGGAAAAGAGCAAGCAGAAAAGTTTGCAAGCGAATTATCAAAAATGGGAATATGTATAATAAGTGGATTAGCAAAAGGAATTGATACAGTAGCACATATAAATTCAATGTATGAAGAAGGAAAAACTATAGCAATCATAGCTTCAGGTTTAAACAAAATATATCCTCCAGAAAATAATGTTTTATCCGAAAAAATTATCCAAAATGGAGGACTAATTTTAAGTGAGTGGGAACCGGACGAACCAATAGAAATGAGTAGATTTCCTAAAAGGAATAGAATTATAAGCGCACTAGCAGATTTAATTTTAGTAATAGAAGCAAAATATAGAAGCGGTAGTACAATTACAGCAAGATATGGATTTAAACAAAAGAAAGAAGTCGCATGTATTCCAGGAAATATTACTCAAAAAAATAGTTATGGAACTAATAGACTGTTACAGGAAGGAGCAAATCTTGTAATGTCTACAAAAGACATTTTAGACTTACTTGGATATGAAGATAATAAAGAAGTCGAACTTGATGGACGATTTAAAGATGTTTATGACAATTTATGTGCCTTACCTCAAACAGTAGATGAGATTTCTAAAAGAGTAAATAAAAGAATTAGTGAGGTAAACGAAATTTTATTTATGCTAGAAGTAGATGGCTTAGCAGAAAGTTTACCTGGAGATAGATATATAAGATGTATGAAAAGCACTATTTAGGAAAAACAGGGGAAATGATAGCAACTAAATATTTAATAAAAAATGGATATAAAATTGTGACAAGAAATTTTAGATGCAAACAAGGTGAGATAGATATAATTGCACAAGACAAAAATGAAATAGTTTTTATAGAAGTAAAAACTAGACATAATAATAATTATGGAAATCCTGCACAAGCAGTAGACAAGAGAAAAAGGACACATATTTTAAACGCAACTAAATATTTTATTTATATTAATAGGTTAGAAAATAGATTTATACGATTTGATGTAATAGAAATATACCAAAAAGATAAATTTTATATTAATCATATAAAAAATATAATTATAAAATAAATTTTTTCATATTTATGTTTAATATCATAAGAAGTTTAAAGTTTACACAAAGAATTCTATACTCTCTCATAAGAAGTTTAAACAAATAAGTCTATACTTTTTATCGTTATAAAAAAGAAGAAATAAATTATATAGATAATAAATTTCTCCTTTTATTTAATTTTATAAATTATACATATTGTCCTTTTTTATCCAAATAGAAACGCTACCACCATTTACATAGAAAATACCATTTCCATCATCATCAACATAGACAGTCTCTTTAACATTACCAGTACAATCATATAATACTGAACCAGCTAAATTTTTTCCAACACACATTTGCTTACTTCCACCTTCACCATTACTTAATATTACTGCTAAACCCGAATCTTGATGATAATAATCTCCTTCTCTTGTCCAACCAATAATATTAGGATTATCTAAATAATCTGTTTCTGTTCCATAAGCAAGATTTTTTCTAACTAATAATAATATATCTAAAAATTCTTTCATTGGTGGAATATTTTTTTCAGGGATTCCATAATAATCACCATAAAATAGACAAGGAATACCTTTTTCTCTTAGCATAATCATACTATAAGCAAGAGGTTTAAACCACTCTTTAATCCATGATTCTAGAGATTGACCAGGCTCAGTATCATGATTATCAACAAAAGTAACCGTTTTAGAAGGCCTTCTATCTATTAAAGTATCTTCAAAAATTTTGCTCATATCATAACTTCCCATACTTTCAGAAGCTTCTTTAAAATGGGTATGAAGAGGAACATCAAAAAGTGAATCTACTTCTTCATTGCAATCTAAATAATTTAGTAAAGCATCAATATTACCACTAAAATACTCACCAACTGTAAATAAATCTTTATTAAATTTAGATTTTAATTCAGCCAGCCATCTTTTGTAAAATGAAGAACGAATATGTTTAACAGCATCTAATCTAAAACCATCTACATTAGTTTGTTCTAAAAACCAGTTGCCCCAATAATTTAAGTCATCCACTGTATCCAAATTATTAAAATCTACATCGCATCCCATCAAATAATCAAAATTTCCACGTTCTTTATCAACTTCTGTACTAAAATGTTTACCATAAAATCTAAAAATACCATTTTCTTTTTTTATATCGTCATAGTCAATAGAAGTAAAATGAGACCAATCCAATTTAAAATCAGAATACTTGTTTTTTCTACCTTCAAAATTATACTTAGTCCAAGCAGATATAGTTCTGTAATCACCTAAAACTTCATTTCTATTATCAGGATTAACTTTGTATGCAATAATATCTTGCTTTTCGTCAGCACCCATTCTATGATTTAAAACTATATCAGCAAGCACTTGAATATTTTCTAATTGAAGGGCACGAATTGCAGCAATGTATTCATCCTTTGTACCATATTTAGTTCTAACAGTACCCTTTTGATTAAATTCTCCTAAATCATATAAATCATAAACTCCATATCCTGTATCATTAATTCCAGCAGCACCCTTACAAGCAGGAGGAAGCCATAAAGAAGTAATTCCCATCTTCTTTAAATCAGGAGCTATTTTAATAATTTCTTTCCATAAATTGCAATTATTAGGCAAATACCATTCAAAGTATTGCATCATTGTTTTGTTGTTATTCTTCATAAACTCTTCTCACATAATAATTATGTGAATTCTCCTTTCATTTGTGTATAAAAAATCTAATATAATTATAACATATTTTTTTATTTGTATAGTAAAATTATTGTATTTTCATAAAAAAAATGGTATAAATATATTCAGTAGTAATGATTTCCTTTTTCTGTAACAGTTATAAATGATACTAGCAAATTGAAAATCATTTTAAGGAGTTTTTATGAATAAAATACAAGAGATAATAGATTTTATAAGAGGTGTTGAAATGTCGCAGATTATTAATTTAATAATTGCGCTAAGTATAATCATTGTATTTCTACTATTAAGTCCTATTATAGCTTATGGAATAGTAAAAATATTTTTGAGAAAACAAACCAAAGAAGATATTAAAAATACTAACATATTTAAAGCAATAAAAAACTTTATTGGAATTTCAGGTGTATATGTTGCTAGTAAAGTTATAGAATTAGAGCAATTTCAAAATGCATTTATTGATAAATGTTTTGTCGTTGTAATTATTTGGACAATAGCAAGAATAGTTGCTGGAGCTTTCGAAGCAAGAAAATTTTTAATTGATAAAATAACAAAGAATGAGATAAACAAGAAAAATGCATTTTTTACATCAGTTGTAAGCATAATTGTAAAAGTCGTATTATACATTATTGCAGTATATTTAACTTTAAAAGAATTTGGCTATGACATAGGCGGACTTGCAACAGGCCTTGGACTAACAGGTGCTGTAGTTGCACTTGCTGCACAAGACTTTATAAAACAAATAATTTCAGGACTTTCAATATTTATAGATAAACCATTTCAAGTAGGAGACTGGATAGATGTAGAAAATGCATCTGGAACAGTTGAAGATATTACAATTAAAAGCACAAAGATAAGAACAACAGAGGACACAATAATAACAGTACCAAATGATTTAATCACAAGTTCAAATGTTGTAAATTGGGGAAGAATAGGTAAAAGAGTATTTAGAGCAAATCTTAAATTTGCTTTAGAAACAGAAGAAAAAACAATAGAAAAAGTCATAAATAGAATTAAATTTATTTTAAGATATAATGAAGATATAATAGCAAAATCAATCAATATTCAAGTATTAAAAATTGAACATGACGCGATAAACGTAGATATTTATTTAGAAACAACAATTACGAAATATGCAGATTATAGAAACTTCTGCAATAAAATAAATTTAACTATTTTAAATATATTAGAAACCCAAGGAATTAATCTTTCATATCCTAGTCAAAACATTTATATCAAGGAAAACACTCTGGAAGGTAAGACTATAGGTAAAGAAAAAATTTCAACTGATAAAAGTATTAAAGAGAAAGCTATTTCAAAGGACAAAAATAAGAAAAGTGTAAAACCAGCAAAAATTAGCAAATAATTCACAAAATAGACATAATTAAATGTTAAAATTCATTATATAAAATTGATAAGGAGAATATGTTAGAAATAACATAGTTAATAAAATGGAAGAACAAGGTCTATTAATAGTTGATGATGAATCAAGAATAAGAAAACTTTTAAAAGATTTCTTAATTAAAGAAGGTTATAAAATATTTGAGGCAGAAGATGGAGAAAAAGCCCTTAAAGTTTATGAGGAAAATAAAAGAAAAATCTGCCTAATTATACTTGATGTTATGATGCCAAAATTAGATGGATGGTCTGTTTTAAGACAAATTAGACAAACTTCTAAAATTCCTGTAATAATGCTAACAGCAAGAGGTGAAGAACAAGATGAATTATTTGGATTTGAATTAGGGGTAGACGAATATGTAACAAAACCATTTAGTCCAAAAATTTTAGTTGCAAGAATTAAAGCAATATTAAATAGAACACAAACTAAAACTCAAGAAGTTAAAGAATATGGAGGAATAAAAATAGACTCTGAAGCAAGAACTGTTACAGTTGATGGAAAGATAGTAGAGTTAAGCTTAAGAGAATATGAACTTTTAAAATATTTACTTGATAACGAAAATGTTGCCCTTTCTAGGGACAAGATTCTAAATAATGTATGGAATTATGATTATTATGGAGATTCAAGAACCATAGACAGTCATATAAAAAAGATAAGGCATAAACTAGGCAAAAGAGGAAAATATATTAAAACAATGAGAGGTGTAGGATATAAATTTGAGGTAAAATAATGAAAATTGAAGAAAAAGTAAAATCAGTTAGATTTAGACTATTTGGAATAATAACAATATCAACAATGCTAATTATTTTGGTAATAGTAATAATCAATAATGTAGTATTAGAATCTTTTTACACGTACTCAAAAACAGAAACAGCAAAACAAATTAGTAATGATATAAATAAATATTATAATGGTGTAGTTCTTTATAATATTAATTCAGAGCTAAGAAGAGTTGAAATAAAAAATAATATGGACATATTAATTGAGGACGACTACGGAGAAATAATTTATTGTGCTAACAGAGAAATGCCAAGTAATGTAATTGATATACAAAATGACAAAACTGCAAAAACTATATATGCTTATGATAATATTATTATAAAAAGAAATAATGACTCTAATAATAGTTTTTTGATGCTTATTTCTAAACAAGATAATGGATACACCACATATATTAGAATACCAGTTTCACCAATCAAAGAATCAGTAAAAATATCGAGTAGAACTCTTATTGCAATAGGTATATTAATGTCTATAATTTCTGGAATAATTGCAATGATAATATCAAAAAAATTCACTAAAAGAATTTTAAAGTTAAACAATATTACAAAGAAAATGTCTAAATTAGACTTTAGTGAAAAATTTGAAGAATCAGATACGGAAGACGAAATAAATACTTTAGGACAAAACATCAATACAATGTCAGATAAATTAGAGGCAACAATTACTCAACTTAGAAAAAATAATAACGAGCTAGAAAGAGGAATCGAAGAAAAATCAAAAATTGATGAGATGAGAAAAAAATTTATTTCAGATGTATCTCATGAATTAAAAACTCCAATAGCATTAATACAAGGGTATGCAGAGGGATTGTTAGAAAACGTCAATGAAGATGAAGAATCTAGAAAATTTTATGCTGAAGTTATAATAGATGAATCCAACAAAATGGATAAAATGGTTAAAGAACTATTAGAATTAATGAAACTAGAACAAGAAGATAAAAGTTTTAATGATACTGAATTTAATTTAACAGAATTAATAAAGGAAGAACTTAGAAGGCAAACAAAGACAATTAAGGAAAATAAGATTACAATAGACTTTGATGAAAATAAAAAAATAAAAGTATATGCTACACAAGAATATATAGAAAAAATAGTAAACAATTATTTAACAAATGCAATTAAGCATTGTAAGACCAAAGAAAAAGAAAAGAAAATTGTAATTAGAACAGAAAAACAAAAAAATAATAAAGTTAGATTATTTATATATAACACAGGAAATAAAATTGATGAAGAACAAATAGATAAAATTTGGGATAGATTTTATAAGATTGACTCATCAAGGAATAGAGATGATGGCGGAACAGGTATAGGACTTGCAATAGTTAAAGCAATAATGAACAATTACAAAAATGAATATGGAGTTAAGAATTATAAAAATGGTGTTGAATTTTACTGTGATATAAATACTAAATAATTTTTAAGAAAGGCAGAAAAATGGAAGAATTAAGGCTGTTATATCTATATCCAGATATGCTAGAATTATATGGAGATTATGGAAATATTCAAGTATTGAAATATAGATGTGCTCAAAGAGATATAAAGTTAAATGTTGAACAATATGTAGTAGGAGATAATGCACCAAATTTTAATGATTATGACATAGTATTTGCAGGTGGAGGAGCAGACAATGAACAAAGTATATTATCTGAAGACCTATTAAAATATAAAAATGAAATTAAAGAATCAGTAGAAAAAGGAACATTTTATCTACTAATTTGTGGAGCATATCAATTATTTGGAAAATACTATAAAGGTGTTGAAGGAAATATAATTCCCGGACTAGAAGTATTTGACTACTATACAGAAGCGGCACCAGACAGAAGCAAAAGGTGTATTGGAAATATTGTAACAAAGGTAAAATTAGATGATAAAGAAACAGAAGTAATTGGTTTTGAAAATCATGGAGGACAAACTTTTAATGTAGATACACCTTTTGGAGAAGTATTATATGGAAATGGCAATAAGTTTCAAGATAGCGAGGAAGGATACTTTAGAAAAAATGTAATTGCAACATATTTACATGGACCATTACTTTCAAAAAATCCTAAAGTTGCAGATTATATAATTAAATATTGTTTAGAAAGAAAAAATAATAATAAAGTTGAATTAAAAGAATTAGATGATACATTAGAAGAAAATTGTAGAAAACAATTATTAGATAATTTCTTAAAAAATAAAAAAATCTCTATCTAGATTTTAAGATTTAGATAGAGATTTTATTCGTCTTCTTCAACATCATCAAAAACAGGATCATCAAAAAAATCAGTAAGTTCTATATTAAAACCTTCACAGATATGAAGTAAAGTTGAAAGTCTAGGACTTTTACTCTTTCCATAAAATATGCTAAAAATTGTAGAAAAAGATAAACCAGAATTAGTAGCAAGTTTATTTAAAGTAATATTTTGTTTATTGCATAAGTCTATAATTCTTGTCTGAACAGCATCAGAAAGTTGCATCTTTTCCACCTCTTTTCTCAAAGAATTATACCAAATTGATATAATAAACATTTGCGAGAAGTCGCAAAGATTAAACAAAAGCCTTAAACATTAAATTTTTCTTTAATACATAACTTAGAAATTTTTTAATATAATTAAATAAGCAAATAGAGTCAAAGAATGTAAGAGTCTATTACAAGCTATTTATTAAAATAAGAAAGGAATAAAAATTTTTATGGGATGTAATGGATTAAATTTTGAATCAATTAGAAAATGGTGTATGAACAGAATTATAAATGTAATTGTTGTAATTGCTTTTCTAGTATTTGTAGTAATGATAATTTTTGCAGCAAGTATTGGTGGAAATAGTCCAGTTATTATTGCAAGTACATCTAAAGTTTTAAGCACAAAAAAAATAGGTTGGGGAATAAAAAGAGCAGATAATCACGAACAACCAGATTTAGGAGCAGAAAATAAAAAGATAATAGATGAATTTGAAGGTTATGCTATGGGAAATAAAGATAAACCATACATTTACTTAACTTTTGACGTGGGATATGAAGGAGGATATACAAGTAAAATTCTAGATGTACTAAAAGAAAATGATGTAAAAGCTTTATTTTTTGTTACAGGGCAATTTGTAAAAACAAGTGAAGATTTAGCAAAAAGAATGATAGATGAAGGACACACTTTAGGAAATCATACATCTAAGCATAAAACTATGCCTGATATATCTGAGGAAGAAATAAAAGAGGATGTAATGACTCTTCACAGAGAAGTATTTGAAAAATTCAATTATGAAATGAAATATATAAGACCACCAAAAGGTGAATATAGTGAAAAATCAATAGCATACACAAATAGCTTAGGATATAAAACAGTAATGTGGTCATTTGCGTATGATGATTGGGATAATAATAAACAAGGAAGAGAAGACTATGGTAAGAAAAAAATTCTAGATAATCTTCATAATGGAGAAATAATGCTATTACACGCGACATCAAAGGATAATAGCAATATATTAGATGAGGTAATAAAAGAAACCAAAAAACAAGGATACGAGTTTAAATCAATTGATGAATTTGAAAGATAATTAATAAAAGAAAGAGGAAAATAATTTGAGCAAAATAGATAAAATTTTTGGTGTACCAGAGGAAGTTGCAAGCGATAAACCTAAAATCACAATTTTAGGTTTTAACAAGATGCTTATAGAAAATTACAAGTGCATTCTAGAATATCAAGATTTTTTTATAAGAATAAAATTAACTACTGGACTCATTAATGTAAATGGATTTAATTTACTTATGAATGAAATGACAAAAGATGATTTAATAATAACTGGACAAATAGAAGGAATTGATTTTGAAAAAAATGAAATGTAAAAGATATTGAAGTAATTAATACTAAAAATCAAATGTAAAAAAATCGAAGTAATTAACTATAAAAAACTTTATGTATTATAATAATTGAGAGGATTAACGTTAATACCATCAACTTTAATTGCAAAATGTAGATGTGAACCAGTAGTAGCACCATTTGTAGGATTCCCACTAGAATCTCTATAAGGATTATTATTAATGCCATATACATTTTTAGGTCCAATAGTACCAATGATTTCTTTTTTTGAAACAGTTTCTCCATATTCTACAAACATATTTGGAGAAACGTGACAATATGATACAGACATATTTTCATAATTAGATAATTTAATTACAATTGTATAACCTCCGACCTGCACCCCAAGAAGCAAAAGTAACTATGCCGTCATCAATAGCATAAAGGTAAGTTCCTTCAGGAGCAGGGATATCTATACCTGAGTGATAACTAGAAGCACCAGCTGTTGGACTATTACGCTTTCCAAAATAAGATGACATTGTTGTATAACCGTGGAATAGGCCATACAAAAAGATTGGATGAAATGGTAATTTCACTATCAAAATTATTTGGAAGATTATAAAAAGAATCTTTGCTATATAAAATAGGAACAAAAATAATAGAAATTAAAAGTACAAAAACAAAATATATAGACAAAATTTTATTTAAAATATTAAACATACTATCCTTTCGAATAGTGCCCACACATTATAAATAACATAAATTACCAAATTAGTCAATATGCTTTAATAATATTTAACTTTGTTAGATTAATTTAAATATTAAATTTGCAAAAAATATTGAAATTAAATGCTGTATGTGTTAAAACCCAAGTTTGCCACTTAAAACGGCAAAAAGCAGGAGATAAAAATCCTGCTTTTATTGATAAATTGGTCATAATTA
>CANQLM010000008.1 GCA_947624735.1 uncultured Clostridia bacterium
GTATTAAGTAATAATAATCAAACATTAAAGAATCATAGAGCTGAAGTATTATCATCAGGAACAAGGTTAGTAACAAGAGCAGAAGCATATATTTCACAAAATAGAAATATAGAAGCAGCATATTATCAAAGAGAAGCATTAAAAGAATTAGTTGAAAACACATATATGGTAGCACAAACAGGAATTATAGATACAGAAATTGAATATAATAATCGAGCAGTACAAGTATTTGATGAAAATAATCAATATAATAGTATAGTGTATAATCTAATAGATATAGACTTAGGATTAACAGAAAGACCAAGAGCACAGATAAACTTATCAAAAGAACTTACAAATATACAAATAAGACTAGCAAATGGACGTATATTATTTGATACAAATCAATCAGTATCAGACTTATACTTTGGAGAACATAGAATATTTGGATTAGATGATTACTATTATAACGTTGGAACAAATGATGCACCAGGCTATAGATTAAGACAACAATTAGAACAATTAGAAAAAGATAGACAAGAAGAGTTAATAAATATAGCAATGGACGAAGAGCTTATGGTAGGAGCAACATTAAAATTAACATATAGAATAAAAGTACTAAATATAGGTGAAGTAGACTACTTAGATAGAGACTTCTACTATATAGGAAAAACAAATAATACAAACTGGGAAAACGTATCAAAAACCAATGCAAATACAGTAATAGACTATGTAACAAATGAAGCAAACTATGAAGTACAATATCAAAATGATATAGATGCATGGAAGATAATATCATCAGATATATTATTACAACATGATAAAGATAAAGAGAACGAAAATTCTGGCAACTATAATGAGCAACAATTATATAGAGTAAATGAAGATAATGATTATATAAATAGTTATTATGAAGAAAGTTTACTAACATATAATGTATTATTAACAACAAAGAAACTATCAGCAGACTTGTTACCAAGGGCATTAGAGACAGATGAAGAAAACTTATCAAATTCAAGTAGAGAAGTATACTTTGTATTATCAACATTGTTAACAAACTCATCACAAGATAAGAACTTAATATATACGAACCTAGCAGAGATAATAGAGACAAGCAATACTTGGGGAAGAAGAATGCATTTATCAAGAACGGGTGATCAAGGAATGCCATATCAATCAGAGGAAAAATCAATAGACGAATCAACAATATGGACAAGACCAAAAGGACCAGGATCAGATAGTGCACAGAAAGTACAAATAACAGCACCAACAGGAGAAAATAGAGACTATAATAGAGTAATAATAATAGCATTAATAACATTAGTAATAGTAATAGGCGGAGTATATATAATCAAGAAGAAGGTACTAAAGAAATAGTGCAAAATAGGCAGTAGTTTATAGCTACTGCCTTATTTTTATATTTTGTACTAATTTTGTCATATTCTATAAGACATACGCAAATAAGACTTTTAAAGAAAAAATAGCAAAAAAATGGTTAAAATTTACTAAAAACTGTAATATAAATTTAATATAAATAAGCTTTAAATAGCTTCCGTAAAGCCCGATAAAATATAAGTAAAAACATGCTATTGAAATTTAAAAATATATACTTTATCATATAATATGATTAAATAGGTTTAAAATATATTTCTGATACAAAAAAATACAAAAAAAGCTTGATATTAAAGCAAAAACGTTGTATAATAGAAATGTATGATTATGTAAATTTGTTAGGAGGTTCATAATGCAGAAGATTTTAAACAAAATTATAGCAATTTTAGCCACAATTACTTTAACTTGCACAAATATAGTGCCAGTTATGGTTTATGCAACGCAAAATGTAATACAAGATGCTAAAACAAGTGAAGAAAATGTTGAATTTAATGCAACTATTAATAATGGATATAATAGTTCTTTAAATGTAGATGAACAGGGAAATTTAATATTAAATGTAAAAGTATCAGAAACAGGATATTTAAAAGAATCGACAGTAACTTTACAAAACAATAACTATGAAATAGCAGAAAGCAATGTAAAAGGTGTAAAAAATATAAATGATAATGTTATTGTTTTAGATGAGGTAAGAGCTGGAGAAAGCTTAAATATATCTTTGCCTATTAAAATAAAAGCAGAAAGCAAAGTAAATGCAGATATACTTGGAAGAGATAGTACAATAACATTTAATGGAATATATGTTAATAAAGCTGGTAAAGAAAGAAAAATAGAAAAAACTTTAACAGAACACTTAGAGTGGACTGCAGACTTAGCAGAAGAAATATCTCAAACATTGGTTAGATACATAAAATATGAAAATAGCACTATATTAAGCTTTAAAATAAAAGACGGAATAAAAGATAACAAATTACCAGTAACAAGTAAAGAATTAGTAATAAATGTTCCAACATTAGAAGGTACAAAACCAAGCAATGTTATAGTAAGTGGAGATAATATTTCTTATAAATATGAAAATGATTTACTTACAATCAACAAAGAAAACAAAAAAGATGCAGATGGTAAAATAGAATGGGCTTCTAATGATGAATATGTGGTAACTTATATTTATGATGCTCAAGTAGAAAAAGCAGAAGTAAAAGTTAATATAAATGCAACAGCAGTAGTTAAAGAAAATAAAATAGTTGGAAAATTAGAAGATGATACTTATGAACTAGAAGAAACAGTTGGTAAATATATAGAGGGAGAAAGTGTATTACCAGAGCAAATAAATAAAGGATATATATATACTAATTTAAAAAATCCAAATAATTCATTAGAAACTCCTTATGAAGTAGAATATACAGCTAATATTGGATACAAAGAATTAACAGACAGTTTAAGAATTGTGGAAAAAGAAAGTTATTTAGGAACCTTAAGTGCAAATAATTTTATAACTAATAAAAAAGTAAAAATAGAAGAAAATAATTTATTAGAAATATTAGGTGAAGAAGGAACAATAAAAGTTTTAGCAGAAGATGGAAAAGAATTAGGAACTCTTTCTAAATCTAATCTTGAACTTGAAGTAAATGATTCAAAAATCATATTAGAAACAAGTAAAATAATAAAAGAAGGAAATTTAAAAGTAAAAATTTCAAAAGTAATAAACTCTACGCTTGATTTTACACAAGAACAAATTAGAGACATAAACGAATTAAAAACAAATGTAAGTTTTGAAGGCTATAAAGAAGGTAAACTTAACTCTGAAAAAGAAGTTATAAATGTTTCTAAATTAGTTGAGCCAACATCAAATGCAAATCTTGACATAGATGTTCAAAACTTATCAACAGTTGTAAAAAACGAAGATGTTCTTATAACAGCAACACTAAAAACTAAAGATATAAGTGATGCTTTATATAGTAATGCAAAAATTAATATTACTTTACCAGAAGAAGTAAAAGAAATTAATATAAAAGAAGCAGGATTAATATATGAAGACGAATTAGTATTAAATAATTTATCTACAAATGGAAATATAATTTCTTTTAGTTTAGATGGAACACAAACAAAATATAGTACACAATCTACATCTGAAGGAACAGTAATAAGATTAGTTGCAGATATAGACTTAGATAATTTAGCACCAACATCAGAAGAACTTGTTACTTTAGATTATACAAATGGAGCAACAGGAGAAGAAAATAGTGTTCAAGATACAGTTGGAATAGTTGCACCAGTTGGATTTGTTACAACAAACTCATTAAAAATAGAAGGAGAAGAAGTAACAGCCCAAGAAAAAGAAGATAAACTTTTAAAAATAAAAGCTAAAACAGCAGAAAAAGAAGCAGAAATTTCTGAAACAATTGTAAACAACTTAGGTACTGAAGCAACAGGAGTAACAATTGTTGGAGTAATTCCTTCAAATGGCAATAAAGCATTAAACGAAATAGAATTAAATTCAAACTTTGATACAATACTTACAAGCGAAATAAAAGTAGATGGATTAAATGCAGATATTTATTATAGTGAAAATGCAAATGAAACTATTGACGGAACATCTTGGACTAACACATATACACAAAATGCAAAGGCATATAAGATTGTTATATTAGATGCTGTAAAACATGGAGCAGTAATAAACGTATCTTATAATGTTAGAGTTCCAGCTGATATAGATTATGGAAAAACCTCAAAAGCTGTTTATGCAGTATATTATAACAATAATGCTGAACAAGGAAATAATAGAAACGTTGTTTTAGCAAAAGCTGTAGGAATAACAACTGGAGAGATACCAGTAATTACTGCTGATGCAAAACTTATTGATGTTAACACAAAGCAAGAAATCATAAGTGGAGGAGATGTTAAAGAAGGCAGAATCTTAACATATAAACTAATTTTAAAGAATACTGGTAAAGAAAAAGCAAATGTTAAAGTAAAAATTACTATTCCTGATGGAATGGCATTAATTAAACAAGTGGAAGATATGACAGGAGTTCTTATAGAGCAATATGATTATGGAACAAAAAATATAGAAAAAACTATTGAAAGTATAGAGCCAGGAACCACTCAGGAAATAGAACAAAAAGTAGTAGTTACACAGTATATTACTGAAACAGAGGGAGAAATAACAGAGCAAAAAATACTAGCAGAAATTTCAGAAGAAGAAGCTGGACAAATCGTTACTTCTGAAAAAACAGTAAATGTTATTAAAGGAGATGTTGCTGTTTCGGTAACAAGTAATGTAACTAATGGAAACATTAAAGTAGGGGATGAAATTCAATATAATGTAAATATCAAAAATGCAAACTACGATGAGAAAAATAATATTGAATTAAAAATAAAATTACCTAAAGAATTAAATGTAGTATCTGCTTCTGATAGTGAAGAAATCAAATATGAATATGATGAAAAAACAAATACTATTACATACAAAATTTCTAGTCTTAATGGAGGAGCAGTAGAAGGTATTCTTGTAATAGCAAAAGTTGTTGAAGAAGATAGTGAAAAACAAATTTCAATAAATGCAACAATTAAATGTGACGGAATGGAAGAAGAAAATCTAGAGACAATAAATTATAAACTAATAAAAAATGCAGTATCAGCTACATTAACAAGTAATATTGAAGGTAACGAATTAAGCGATACAGATCAATTAGAATATTATATTAATGTTAAAAATAACAGTGAACAAACTCAAACAATTAATATTGAAGACAATATTCCAACAAACTTAAGATTAATTAGATATGAGATACAAGATAGCGAAGGAACAAGAAAAATAGAAACAAATTCAAGAAAAATATTAGCTTCTCTACAAATAAATAAAGGAGAAACAGCTAGATTAACAATTATAACTGAACCATATACTTTACAAACAGGTAGAATAGCAAAAATTGAAAACAAAGCTAGTATAACACTTGATAATAATACTTTTGAAACAAATACATTAACTCATACAATAGTAGGTATATCAGAAAGTTCAGCTGGTTCAAGCACATCACCTGATGGAGAAGAAGGTAAAGGTAATGAAAATACAGAAAATGAACAAATTAAAGAAGGTACATATAAAATAGAAGGTTCTGTATGGTTAGACGAAAATGAAAATGGCAAAAAAGATGAGCAAGAGCAAAAGATGTCTGATTTAACAGTTAAACTATATGATAGAGAAACTGGAAAAATTGCTATAGATGCAAATGGAAAAGAGCAAGTAAAAACAACAAACAATGTAGGAAAATATTCATTTGTAAATGTAGTACCAGGAAAATATATAGTAGTTATTGAATACAATTCTTTAGAATATTCTTTAGCTCAATATAGAGTTGAAGGTTTATCAGATGCTGAAAATTCAGACTTTGTATCTACAAATATAGAAGAAAAAACTGTTGCAGCTACTGATGAGATTAATGTAGTAGATGCAAATAATTATAATGTTGATTTAGGATTAGTAAGAGGAAAAGTATTTGATTTAGATATAAGTAAATCAATCTCAAGAATTACTGTAACAAATACTAAAGCAGATACAAGAACTTATAACTATGATGAATTATCAGTTGCAAAAGTAGAACTAGCAACAGCTAATGTTGATTTTGCAACAGTATTAGTAGAATACACAATAAAAGTTACTAATAATGGACAAATAGCTGGTTATGCTAAATCAATTGTAGACCATATACCAGATGGAATGACATTCAATTCTGAGTTAAATACTACATGGTATTTAGGACAAGATGGAAATGCTTACAATACAAATTTATCTAATACATTAATTCAACCAGGAGAGACTAAAGAAGTTAAATTAGTATTAAGCAGAAAAATGTCAGGAGAAAATACAGGAACAGTTAGAAATAGTGCAGAAATTTTAATTTCATATAATGAATATGGATTAGTTGATAGAGATGTAGGAGCAGGAAAAGTTGATAGTACAGAAGATAAATCAGCTGCTGACGTTGTAATAGGTATGGCAACAGGTAGAGAAGTAGCATCATATACAGGAATTACTTTAGGAGTTCTAGCAATAATTGCATTAGCTGTATATGAAATCAAAAAACATATAATCAATAAAATGTATAATAATATTATATAGGAAGGAGTAAGAGATGAATTTAAAAAGTAAGAAAATTAAAATTTTACTAATGATAATAGTTATGACTATAATACTGCTAATGAGTAAATCAGTATTTGGTTATACTGTCTCAAACCCTCCAGTTAGTCCTTATCTTTATGCATCAAACTTATTCTGTATAAACCATAATAAAAGTTGGTATATAGAAAACGTATCAGGAATGGATCCATCAACAAGAGAGATTGAATATACAAGTAAAGGAACAACATCATTAGAGCAAAGTGTTGCATTTGCATTTTATAACGCACAGCAAACAAATAATTGGAATGCAGGATCATTGCAGACAGTAGTTTGGGCATCTGGACAATTTAAAAATGAACCAAATTATACTAATATATTAGTTGAATATACAAATACAACTACTACACCAACATATAGATCTACAGAAGGAGCAAGGTCAAATCAATTTGCACAATTCTATTATGGTATATTACAAGGTGGTAAAGGCTTAAATTTAACAATGGATTCATCTAATAGTAAAGTTTTAGTAGACCAAGTAAATCAAACATATACTGTAGGACCTTATAAAATAGATGTACAAACAGGAAATTTAACTAATGCTACAAAAGATGCTAAAGATATTCTTCATAATGAATTAGCAGGAGTAAATGCACAAAATTATCCAAATTCAGTACCTTTTGCAACATATTCATTATCAGGAATTAATGGAAATAATATAGTATTTCTAGATAAAAGTGGAAATGTAGTATCATTCCCAAACTGGGATGAAGATTTTTACATAAGATTTAATCCTAATAGTGGTATAACATCAGTAAATCCTAAAATACATATACATTATATTTCAGGTTTCCAAAGTAGTGCAATTGTATATGAAGCAACAAAAGGAACAGTTAAAGGAAATGTATATTTAGGAAGTGGAGTTGATATAGTAAGTTTTAATGCAAGCAAATATGTAAATAGTGGTACAATAGTATATCGTGGAAATAATGCAAGTAATAAAGTAAATGTAACTTTAATTAGTGTTACTCCACATACAGTAAAAAGACAAATATTTGACCATTATGATTATGATCCACTAACAGGAAAAAGAACTCCTGTTTATATAGATGTAGACTTTGTAACTGATTTTGATTATGAAGCTCAAGTTGATGTACCATCTAGATTACAAGATGTATTAGAATTTCAAAATGTTTATCCAATCGAAAATGATGTAGAGATAGACTTAGGTGTTAAAGACATCTTTATGGAACTTGGAGGAAATGTATGGCAGGACATGCCAGATGTTAAAACAGGTGATATATTAGGTAATAGAGGAACAGAAGATATCCCATTTGCAGGAATCCAAGTAGAATTATTTGATGAAAATAATAACTTAGTTAGAACCACAATTACAGATGCTAATGGAAAATATCATTTTAGTAGACTAAGTCCACTATTAAAATATTATGTAAGATTTACATATAATGGACAAATATATCAATCAACATACTATAAAAATAATTTAACAGGTGGTTACTCTAATGCCAAAGAAGAAAATAGAGATATTTTTAATAATAAGTTTGGAACAATAGATTCATCACCTCAAAATTATAAAATAGGAAATGATTGGCATAAATCTTATGCATTACTTTCAAAATTAAGAAAAGATAATGGAGAATTTATCTCAAATGGTAAGGATAGTAACGGAAAAGAATTAGCATTAACATATCAAGATGCATGGAATAAATTTTTAGAATTTACAATATCTAAAGGCTCATATTATAGTGCATATAATGAATTAGAAAAGTGGTTATTAAATGATATGGGTGTAGGAACAACTGATACTACAGGAGTAATAACATTTATTAAAGATTGTATGTTAACTGCATCAACTTTAGTTGATGATCCACTAATTCAGGGAAATGCGTTGGTTAAATATCCAGTATATAATACATTTATACTAGAAGATTTATCAAATCCACCATCAACTCTTAATACAATAACATTAGATAAAATTTACTATTATTTATATACTCAAGTTTCAGACCAAAGCAGATATGTAGACTTTGGAATAACTAGAAGAGAAGAAGAAGAATTATATCTACAAAAGGATGTATTTAAAGCTACAGTATTAGTAAATGGTAAGAAACATGATTATATGTACTCAAAGAAAAACTTAAATGATGATGGAAGTTGGAGCGTAGAAGTTAGAGCTGCTGATGAACTATATAATGGTAGATATTCATACACAAGAGAAGTACGTAAATCAGAATATCTATATGATGGAACAGATGTAGGACAATCAGATGCTAAAAACTTACAAGTATTTGTAACATATAGAATAATATTAAAAAATATGTCACAAAGTATATATGCAAGCATTAATGAAATAGTAGATTATTATGATGCAGACCAATACTCATTTGACGGTGTACTACAATCAAATGGAAAATATGCATTAAATGCATATAATAATTATGATTCAAATGGTAATGTAACTGAAACATATGTAAATTCATATATAGGTTCAGATAGTAATGGAACTAGACTTTCAGATGTTGATGTAAGTAATAACACAAGCTTTGCAGACAGAACTTTATCTAAAGATTTATCAAATGGAAATTATAAATATAGTTCATTGTATGTAACAGGAATTACATCACCATCAGGTAATAATACATTAAAACCAGGTGAAATGGCTTATGTGTATTTAACATTTAAAGCTAATGTAGATGCAAATACTGGAAAAGTTAAACTAGACCAAGACTTAAATACAGGAAATATTACAATAGGAAAACGTAATATTGCAGAAATCAACGGCTATTCAACATATTATGGACCTAATGCAGTTATTCCAGATTATTTAGAAAAAGATAATAGTAGAGTAGATACAAGTGTATCAAATAAAACAGCTGGTATTATAGATACATTATCAAATGCAGGAAGCTTAGAAGAAACTGACTTAACAAGTAATGGAGATTTCAGAACAAGTACAGATAGTGAAGTAGAAAATAGACTTGAAATGGATACTGATAAAGCTCCTAATATGAAGGTTGTAATAAGTCAAAATGATGAAGACACAAGAAAATTATCTGGATATGTATATGAGGATGAAAAAACAGTTACAAACGATAAAGCAGTTGTAGGAGATGGAAAATATCAAGAAAACGAAAATAAAGTTAATGGTGTAAAAGTAGAGTTAGTTGAACTTGTGCAAAACGTTGATGAAAATGGTATTTTCTTAGGAAGCTATAGCGGAGAAAAAGTTTGGGGAACCAATACTTATGAGTTACAAAATGGAATGCTAGTTAAAACTGGTGAAAATAATGATAGATACTTTAGTGGATATGGACTTTCAAAAGTAATTTTAAAAGGACCAGGAATATTAGATGTATCTGAGGATGATTTAGGAAAGAATAATGGAGAATATTCATTTAAATCAGTTCCAGCAGGAGATTTCTTCATAAGATTTACTTATGGTGATAGTGTTCAAACAGTCTTAACTAATACTGATAATGATGTAAATACTCTATTAGGACAAAAAGGATTAAATGCTAAATCATATAACGGTCAAGATTACAAAGCAACAACATATCAATCTGAAATTTCACAAGATACAAGTTATAATGGAATAAATGGATTTAAAAATCCAGAAGAACAAAACTATTATAATACTGTTTCAGAAGTTGAAAATAATAATTTACCATCTAAAAATGCAATGTATTCATATAATATTGCAGAAAGTGGAAAAGTTATAGGTGCTTCTGATGCAAAAGACGTATATGGTTATAGAGAAAAAGTAAATACTTGGTCAAAAGGCGATAATAACATTGTATTAAATAATAGAGCAGAAACATTAGCATCTTTTGAAAAAGTAGGAACATATCAATATGAATCTTCAGAAAAACAAAAACAAGCTCAATTAGATATGCTAAATGCTTTAATTGAAAATACTACAATGGTAGCTCAAACAGGTGTTATTGATACAGAAGTTGAGTATAATAGTAAATCAACAGAAGGTCAAGGTAATAACAATAAACTACCTTATAATATCGACGATATTGATTTAGGATTACAAGAAAGACCAAAAGCAGCACTTAAATTAAATAAAGAAATTATAAACTTTAAATTAGTATTAGCTAATGGTAGTACATTATTTGATACAACTCAATCAGTAAACAATCTATATTATGCTAAACATCAAGGACATAAAGCAGATTATGATGGATATAGATTAAGAGGTTATGTATTAGGAAATAATTCTAAAGAAATGCCAGAACTAATTCAAGCATACTTAGATGAAGAATTAATAGCAGGATCATCAATACAAGCAACATATAAAATAGATGTACAAAATATAGGTGAAGTAGATTACTTAGATAAGCAATTCTACTATACAGGAAAAACTGCTCATCCATTAGATGCAAATTGGGTATCTAAAACTAGTGCAAATGAATTAGTTGACTATGTATCTAATTTATCAAGATATGATTCAAATTATCAAGATGTAAACTCTAATTGGAAAGTTCGTACAGCAAATGACATTATAAAATCAACTTCATTAAATCAAAACGGAGAGATTACTATTGATGAAACAAAAATAGAATCAGACTTAGTAAATAGAAATTATTATGAAGAAGTATCAACATACAATACATTACTTACAACAGAAAGTTTATCAGGAGATACTTTACCAGAATTATTTGATGAAAATAATTCTACAAAATCAACAAGACTTATTTTATCAGCAATATTATCTCTTTCTGATAATGATGACTTTGTTTATAATAACTTAACTGAAATAGTATCTACTTCAAATACTCAAGGTAGAAGAATGAGCTATTCAATAGTTGGAAATCAACAAATGGCAGACCAATCACTAGGAGCTAATGCAAGTGAAGATACATTTACAAATTTAGACTTAGTTACTCCTTCTGAAATAGATGCAGATAGTGCTCAAAGAGTAGTAATATTACCACCAACAGGTGAAAATAAGAACTTTGTTCCAATAATATTATCAATTATAGTAGCAGGATTATTAGTAACTGTTTGTGTAGTATTAATAAAGAAAAAAATATAAGCATAAAAAATCTCATTGTTAAACGTTAAGTTTAGCAATGAGTTTTTTTTAGTTAAAATAATCCATTATTCCATTGTAAATTCCCCAAGCAAGTTTTGACTGATACTCATCAGTTATAAGTAATGCCTCTTCATTATCATTTGAAAGAAAACCACACTCAACAAGGGCAATAGGAATATCAACGTGTTTCATAATATATATATTATTGAGTTCTAATGGAACTCTATTGTTTTCAGTATTTATCGAGGTATTTAAATTATTTTGAATAGAAGTAGCTAATTTTTTAGAATTATCATCATTCTTTTTATAAAAAGTTTGCCAACCAGAATATTGCTTTTGAGGAATTTTATTTAAATGAACTGAAACAAATATATCAGCTGAAGACTCATTACCTATTTTAACTCTATTTTTTATATCAGAAACTTTTTTCTGAGAAATTGTTTTAGCATCTAGTTCATAAATAGCATTTTCATCATATCTAGTAAGAAGTACAGTTGAACCACTATTCTCTAATAACTTTTGAAGCTTCATAACAATGCTTAAATTGATTTGAGCTTCAGATGTACCATTAGAACTTGTTGCACCTTCATCAGGAGTGCCATGACCAGCATCTAACACAATAACTTTATTAGACACAGGAAGAGTCATTGTTTGTACTACTTTTGGTTCAGAAGAATCTTTCATAGTTGTAAAAAATAGTGATAAAACTAAGCAAGTTGTAATTAATGATAATCTCTTAAACATAATAAAATATTCCTCTCTAAAATTTTAGTTTTTATAATTTTATGCTTAAGAAGAATAAAAATGATATAAAATTTGCTTTTTTATAATTTATGTGTCATAATTGCTAAGATAAAATAATTAGAAAAGGATTAATAGCAGTGAACATAAAAGAAGAATTATTTAAAATGCAAGATAAAAAATATCAAGAATTTCAAAGCAAACTTTGCCCCGGAGTAGAAAATATAATAGGAATAAGGATACCAACTTTGAGAAAGTTTGCAAGAGAAAACAAAGAAAGAATAGATGTAAATGACCTAGAAACAGACTATTATGAGGAAATATTACTTAAAGGAATGCTAATAGGAATGCAAACAAAACTTGATTATGAAGAAATAAAAAAATTTCTTCCGCTAATTGACAATTGGGCAGTATGCGATACGTTTTGTGCAGGACTAAAACAAGTAAAAAAGCATAAAGAAGAATTTTTAGAATTCATAAAACCATATCTCAAATCAAAAAATGAATTTGAAGTAAGATTTGCAGTAGTGATTTTAATAGATTACTATATAGACGAAGAACATATAGATTATGTATTACAAACACTTAGTGAAATCAACCAAAATGAATATTATGTGAAAATGGCAATTGCTTGGTGCTATTCAATTTGTTTTGTAAAAAATTATAATAAAACATTTAAATTTTTTGAAAAAACAAAAATAGATGAATTTATAAAAAATAAATCAATTCAAAAAGCAAGAGAATCATTTAGATTAACCAATAAACAAAAGACAAATTTAAAACGATTATAATAGTGTATAAAATTTCCACAACTAGGAGAAAATATGTAAAAAGCATATTTTTAAGTAGGAGTGGAATTTTTTAATGATTAAAATTTTAAATACTAAAGACGCAGTATTGAATAAACAAGATTTAGAAAAATATCTTGAAAAGTTAGCATCAGATAATATTGTTAAAGAGAATTCTGATAAAAACACTTTTCCAATTCCAAGAGTAAGAGATAATTGTAAGTATATATCATTGGTATATACTTTATTAAATGAGCACATAAAATTAGGAATTCCAATTCATCCAGCAGGAGAATGGATTTTAGATAATTTTTATTTAATTGAGAAAACAGTAAAAACTATTGAAAAGGATATTAGTTTAAGAAAATACGTAAAATTTCCAGGCCTAGCAGAAGGAGGATTTGCTAGAATATTTGTGCTTGCAAATGAAATTATATCAAATACAGATGGAAAAATAGAAGAAAACGATTTAAAAGATTACTTAAAAGCATATCAAAGTCAGAAAGACTTAAATATGGAAGAAATATGGTGCTTGCCAACTTTTATGCAAATATGTATTATTGAAAAAATAAGACATATTTGCGAAAGAGTTTTTATTTCTCAAATGGAAAAATATAAAGTTGAAAATATGATTCATAGAATTATAGAAAATAAGCCGGGAGAGTTAATTAAAATATCAGTAAATGGAGCATATCCATTTATTGAATATATGTCATATAGACTAAAAAGATATGGAAAAGAAGGCCTGCCATATTTAGAAGCCTTTGAAGAGCAAGTAAACAAAATGGGACTAACAATATCAGAAGTAATAAATAGAGAACATTTTGATATAGCAGTAAGAAAGTTATCTATAAAAAATGCAATCACTAGTATGCGTGATATGTCTAGAATGAATATGATTTATATATTTAAAGAAATAAACGTTGTTGAAAAAATATTAAATCAAGACCCAGCTGATGTATATCAAAAAATGGATAATGCAAGTAAAGATTATTATAGAGCAAAGGTTTTAGAAATTTCTAAAAAAACAAAAATATCAGAAATATTTGTTGCAGAGGAGGCACTAGAACTTTGCAAACAAAATGTTACTAAGCAAAAAAAATCACATGTAGGATATTATCTAATAGATGAAGGAAAAGACAAGCTTATTAGTAAGCTTCAAAATAAAAAAGTAAAAACACTTTCAGATGAGCAAAAAGCAAAATTTTATGTTTTCGTAATATATTTTTTAAGTATCTTAATAACAATTTTACTACTAAAACCAACCAAATTTTTATCAATTTTATTATTTATACCTTTAATAAATACAGTTACAAAAATTGTACAATATGTTTTAGGAAAAGTTGTAAAAGTTAGAAAAATTCCAAGGTTAGATTTGCAAAATGAAATTCCAAAGGAATATGCAACAATGTGTGTAATACCAGTATACTTAAAAAGTAAACAAGAAGTAAAAGAAATATTTAGAAAAATGGAAGTATATTTTTTAGCAAACAAATCACCTAATTTGTTTTTTACATTATTAGGAGATTGTAGTACAAGTAATAGACAAAATGAAAACTTTGATAAAGAGATAGTACAAGAAGGTTTAAAGCAATCAAAATTACTAAATGAAAAATATGGACAAATTTTCTTTTTCACATATAGAAATCGTGAGTGGTCAGAAAGTGAGCGATGCTATATGGGGTGGGAAAGAAAAAGAGGAATGCTTAATCAATTTAATGAATTTTTAGTAACAGGAAAATCAAAATTTGGTGTAAACAATTGTAAAATAGACTCAATTCCAAAAATAAAATATGTAATTACTTTAGACCAAGATACTAATTTAGTAATGGATAGTGCATTTAAATTAATTGGTGCAATGAGCCACATATTAAACATTCCTGAAGTAGATAAAATAAAAAATATAGTAACAAAAGGCTATGGAATAATTCAACCAAGAGTAAATCTTGATATAGATAATGTAAGAAAAAGTTTATTCACGAGACTACTTGCGGGAAATGTAGGAGCTGATTTATATTCTAGTGCAGTCTATGATGTGTACCAAGACACCTTTGGTGAAGGTATTTTTACAGGAAAAGGAATATATGACTTAGACGTTTTTTATGAAGTTTTAAAAGATTCTATTCCCGAAAATAAAGTTTTAAGTCATGACCTTTTAGAAGGAAGTTTTTTAAGGTGTGGGCTAGCAAATGATATATGTTTGATGGATGGATATCCTTCAAGTTATAGTGCATATAAAACTAGAAAACATAGATGGATACGAGGAGATGTGCAAATATTTTCGTGGTTAAATAGTACATTAAATTTCTTATCAAAATATAAAATGTTAGATAATATTGTAAGAAATTTAAACGAAGTATTTATTCTTGTATGCATTGCTATAGGGATGTTACAAGGTTTAAGTATAAATATTATTCTGCCTTTGGTAATACTTGCAACTCCAACTATTATAGAATTAATGGATTTATTTATGAATAAAAAATCAGGCGAAACGCATAACAAACTATTCTCTCCAACATTTTCTGAAATACAAAAATCTATTTATAAATATTTGCTAGATATAATTACACTTCCAGATACAGCAAATGTAGAAGTAAATGCATTAGTAAAATCAATTTATAGATTAAAAATTTCACATCAAAACTTACTAGAGTGGACAACTGCAAAAGAAGCGGAAAATTCAAAAAATATTAGTCTAAAAGATTATTATTTATCTATGATTTTTTCTGTAATTTTAGGAATGGTATTTTTAAATTATCCAATATCATTTTTATGGATTTTTTCACCATTAATTGTTTATTTAATGAGTAAAAGTGAAAATGGTAAAATTAAAAAAATATCTAAAGCAAACGAAAAGTATTTATTACAAATTGGGCAAAAAACTTGGAACTATTTTAAAGAAAATATGACTAATTTTTTAGTTAGTGATAATTATCAAGAAGGAAGAAGAGAAGTAACAGTAAAAAGAACATCATCAACAAATATAGGTTTTGAAATCTTAGCAATTATTGCAAGTTATGATTTAAAATACGAAAGCAAAGAGTATGTAATAGAACTTTTAAAAAATGTAATTAAAACAATAGAAATTTTACCAAAATGGAATGGTCACTTATATAATTGGTATGACACTGAAAAATTAGTGCCACTTTCTCCAATGGTTATATCATCAGTAGATAGTGGAAATTTTGTTGGATATATGTACACTTTAAAACAATTTTTGATAGAACTTATAAATTCTTCAGAAACTAAAAAAATTAAAAATAAGAATTCTGATGAAAGTGCACAAAAACAAACTTTGCAAGAATTATTAGAAAAGGTTGATAAAATCATTACAGAAACAGACTTTAGCAAATTATATAATGAAAAAATGGGGCTATTTCCAATAGGATTTAATGTAGAAGAAAATAGATTTTATGACTACTATTATGACTTACTTGCATCAGAGGCAAGGCAAACTACTCTTATTGCAATAGCAAAAAAAGAAGTACCAAGTAAAGCATGGAATAATTTAGGAAGAACATTAACATCATTAAAAGGACATGTTGGTCTAATTTCGTGGTCAGGAACAACATTTGAATATTTAATGCCAAATCTAATAATACCAACTTATAGTGGCAGTTTATTAGATGAATCATGTAAACTTTTAATTTTAAGTCAAAAAGAATATGCTTTAAAATTAGGAACACCATGGGGCATATCTGAAAGTGCATTTAACTTAAAAGATTTTAAAGGAAATTATCAGTATAAAGCATTTGGAGTGCCTTGGCTTGGAATAAAAAGAGAACTTGAAAATGACATTGTAATAAGCCCTTACTCATCAGCTCTTGCTCTAACAGAAAATCCAAAAGAAGCAATAAACAACTTAAAAAGACTTGAAAAAGAAGGAGCAATAGGCAAATATGGTTTTTTCGATGCAATAGATTATATACCGACTAAAGAAGTTGTTAGACAATATATGGCACATCATCAAGGAATGATTTTAGCAGGAATAAATAATCAGCTATCTAATAATATTTTTCAAAAAAGATTTATGCAAAATCCGGAAATGGAAGGAATAAAGATACTTTTACAAGAAACTGTTCCAAGTAAACTAATACTAACAAAGAAGAAAAAGGAAAATGTACCAAAAATTAAAGTAAAAACTTATAATGAAAACGTAATTAGAGAAAAAGGACTAAATGTAATTTCTACAAATCAATACACTTCTATAACTGACCAAAACGGAATAGAAACTAATAAGATAGGAGATGTTACACTAACTGAAAATAATAATCTTTATATAAAAGATATAGATTCTAAAAAGGTATGGAGTTTTGTAAATACGAAAAAAGAAACTGCGTTTACTTCATATTCAAGTGAATTTAAAATAGAAACAGGTGGTTTTAGAGGAAACATCAAAAGCACTCTAGCACCTGATATTATGGTAGAAGTAAAAGAAATTAAACTTACAAATAGAGGATTAAAAGACCTAAATCTAGAGGTAACCACTTCAGCAAAACCAATTTTAACTGAAGCAAAAAGGTATGAAGCACATCCTGCATTTGAAAATATGTTTTTAAAGTTTGAAAACTTAAAGGATAATTTGATAGTATCAAGAAACGCAAGAGATATGTATTTTATAACTACTCTTTATGCAGAAGAAGGTAATGTAGAATTTGAAATAGATAAAGAAAAGTTTATAGATAGAAAAAACAATAAAATTCCAGATGCAGTTGTAAAATCATATCCATTTAGCAAAAAAGAAGGAATTGTAATTAATCCAATTATTGCAATGAGAAGAATAGTAAATATCAAACCAAACGAAACAAAAAAATTGTATTTGATATCTTCTGCAGACTCTGATAAAGAAGTGGCAATAAGTAATTTAGAAGAATATAAAAACATTCAAAATCTAGATAGAATATTTGAGCTATCAAGAGTTCAAACTGAAGCAGAGAATAAATATTTAGGATTAAAGGGAAAAAATATAGAAGTATTTCAAAAAATGCTTAAGTTTTTACTACTTCCAAATGATATTAATTTAGACAATGAAGAAAATATAAAAAATATATCATTAGATATTTCTAACGAAAGAATATGGAAATATGGAATATCAGGAGATTATCCAATTCTATTAGTCAATATCAAGGACTTAAATGATTACTTCGTAATAGAAGAAGTATTTAAGGCATTTGAATATTTTAGAAGTAAAAATAT
Source organism: uncultured Clostridia bacterium (assembly GCA_947624735.1). Taxonomy (GTDB): domain Bacteria; phylum Bacillota; class Clostridia; order TANB77; family CAG-508; genus CAG-793. Next base: position 18,278 of record CANQLM010000008.1, read on the forward strand.
TTATATAGAAGTTGTAATTACTAGTAAACTAGACATAGAAAATGAAATAGAAAACAGTAATATCGGTATATATCTAAATCAGAGAAGAGGAATATTTTTATTAAAAGATTTATCTAGAGAAGAAAAGAAAATTATAGAATTAAGGTCAAACTTAATTATAGATGCTCATAACGGTTCATTAGAAAAACAAGTTTTAGAATTAGATGAGCAAATACCACCAATAATTTTTAATGATAATTTGCCAGCAGAAAATAGTGAAGAAAAAAATGTAGTAGCAAGCTCTGAAAAAATTATAAAAGAAACTGATTTAAAATTATATAATGGATATGGTGGCTTTAATCAAGATGGTTCAGAATATTATATTATACAAAATAAAGATAAAAAACTTCCTGTCGCGTGGTCAAATATTTTGGCAAATAAAAAATTTGGCAGTGTAGTTACAGACTCACTCGGAGGATTTATTTGGTATAAAAATAGTAGAACAAATAGAATTACAACTTTTTCAAATGATAGCTATATGGACAGTCCATCAGAAAAATTTAATTTAAGTTTGTATAAATACGAAAGCAAGGAAAACGATTACTCTGTAAAAAGACATAAAAAACTGAAAAAAGAATGGAATTTAACTTTAAATGAAAATCAAAATGAAGGTGAATATGTAACTTGTTTTGGATTAGGATATGTAAAATTTTTCTTAAATAATGAAATTAGTCAAGAGTGCACACAATATGTACCACTAAATGATAGTTTAAAAATAAGCATTATAAAATTAAAAAATAATTTAGCAAGTGATATTAATTTAAAAATAAAATATGACTTAGACTTTCAAATTGGTGAAAATATCGAAGATAAAAGATTTTTAGTCAAAGTATTTAAAGAAAGTTTAAATATGAATTTAATAAAAAATATAAAAAATAATTCAGGATATAGTTATGTTACAAGTAGTGAAAAAATAAATGAAAATAATGAAATAGAAATTTTACTTTCAAAAGATGAAGAAAAAGAAATTGTATTTATCGTAGGTTGTGAAGAAACGGAAATGGAATGTTTAGATAAGGCTACTAAGTATATTACAAGCTATAAAGAAGAATTAGAAAACACAATAAATTATTGGAAAGAAGAAACAGGAAAAGTAAAAAGCATTACACCTTTAAAATCATTTGACTTTTTACAAAACAACTGGCTAGTATATCAGACTTTAGTGTCAAGAATTAATGCTAGAAGCGGGTTCTATCAAGCAAGTGGAGGATATGGTTTTAGAGACCAACTTCAAGATGCATTAGGATTAAAATATGTAGACATTAATTATTTAAAAAATCAAATTTTATTATGTGCAAAACATCAATTTGGTGAAGGAGATGTGGAACACTGGTGGCATGAAGACTCTAATTTAGGAATTAGAACAAGATTTTCAGATGATTTATTGTGGCTACCTTATGCAGTAGCAGAATATATTGATTTTACTGGAGATTATAGCATTTTAAATGAAGAAGAAATGTATTTAAAAGCTGACAAATTAAAAGAAGATGAAGAAGATAGAGTAAAAATTTATGTGGATTATGAAGGAAAAGGTACTATATTTGAACACTGTATAAAAGCAATTAACTGGGCATCAAGGTTTGGAAAAAATGGACTACCTCTTATAAAATCAGGAGACTGGAATGATGGAATGAATAAAGTTGGAAATAAAGAAATAGGTGAAAGTGTATGGCTAGGATTTTTCCTATATGATATTTTAAATAAATTTTTACCACTAGTAGAATACGAATCAAAATTTGTAAAACAACAAGGAGTAAGTAAGGATTTAGCAATAGCAATAAATGACAACAATGAAAGAAAGGATGCAAATGCAGAATTTATTCAAGATATAAATACGATTGATTATGAAGAAATAAAAGAAAATTTTAAAACAAATATAGAAAATTTAAAAAAGGCACTAAACGAAAATGCGTGGGATGGAAGATGGTTTAAAAGGGCATTTACAGATGACGGAAAGGAAATAGGAACAATAAATAGCGAAGAATGTAAAATTGATAGTATTTGTCAAAGTTGGGCTGTAATATCTAACTGTGCAGAAAATGATAAAAAATTTATTGCAATAGAAAGTGCAGAAAATTATTTAATAGATAATCAAAATAATTTGATAAAACTTTTAACACCTGCTTTAGAAAAACTAGATTTAGGTTATATATCATCTTATGCTAAAGGACTAAGAGAAAATGGTGGGCAATATACACATGCTGCAATATGGTTACTTTTAGCAGAAATTATGCTAGGACTTAATGAAAAAGCATTTGACATTTATAAAAAAATCAATCCTATAGAACATTCTTTAACAAAAGAAAGTGCTGATAAATATAAAGTAGAGCCATATGTAGTAGAAGCAGATATATGTTCAGAAGAAACTTTAGCCGGAAGAGGTGGATGGACTTGGTATACAGGATCTAGTAGTTGGTTATATAAAATGCAGACTGAGTATATTTTAGGAATAAAAATAAATCAAGGAATAATGAAAATAGAACCTTGTGTTCCAGAAGAATGGAAAAAGTTTGAGGTCAAATTTAAGTATGGTAATGCAGAATATACAATTAAATACTCAAGAAATACAAAAAATAAAATGATACTAGATGGAAAAAATGTTACAGAAGTAAAGTTAGAAAAAAGCGGAAATCATAATATAACGAAGTATTTTATTTAAATGGCTAACAATTTAATTTGATGTTAGAAAAAAGAAGAAAACATTATAACAAGGTACTTTAATTAAATAGCTAATAATTTATTTGACATTAGAAAGATAAGATAAAATAATACTTTAATTTATAAAATATCGTATTATTTTATCTTTTTTTATTGAAAATTGTAAATTTCTATGATATAAATATGATTAAATTTAGAAGTGTAGGAAGGAACGGGTATGGAAAATAATCAAGTAGTAAATAATACTTATGATGACGATAAGAAAAAAATATTAGCTGTTGATGATGAAGATGCAATACTAGACTTATTAAAATTTAATATTGAAAAAGAAGGATTTAAATTCATTTCTGCATCAGATGGTGAAGAAGGCCTTCAAAAAGTAATAAATGAAAAACCAGATTTAGTATTATTAGATGTTATGCTTCCTAAAATGGATGGACTTACAGTTTGTAGAAAAATAAGACAAGAACAAATTAATGTTCCAGTTATTATGCTTTCAGCAAGAGGAGAAGAAATTGATAAAATTTTAGGATTAGAAATTGGAGCAGATGATTATATAACAAAGCCATTTAGCACAAGAGAATTAATAGCCAGAATTAAAGCCAACCTTAGAAAATTGGAACAAGATGGAACAACAGGATATTCTAAAGGCAATAAAATAACAGTTGGTGTATTAATGCTTGATTTAGACAAATTCGAAGTAAATGTAAGAGGACAAGTTATTTCAGACTTAACAAGAAGAGAATTTGAAGTACTTAAATTTCTAGCACAAAAGCCAGGACAAGTAGTTACAAGAGAAGCACTTCTAGAAAAAGTATGGGGTTATGAATATTTTGGAGATATTAGAACAGTAGATGTTACAGTTAGAAGAATTAGAGAAAAAATTGAGAAAAATACAGCAAATCCAAAAATTCTAGTAACCAAAAGAGGAGTAGGATATTATATAGCTAGCAAATAGTGGAGGAATAAATGAAGAATTATCAATTAAAACTAATATTGGCTTTCTTCATTATTGGTAGTATTGTTATAATTGGACTTGGAGCATTTTTCATTTGGCAATATAATTTAGTAGGAACTAAAGCATATATAACAATAATGGTAGCCTTAGCGATACTTGCACTTATTTGTATTGCTATGGCTATTTTTACAGTAAAGAAAATTATTGAACCAATGTCTAGGATGTTAAAAGGAACAGTTTTATATAACGATATAGATTTTAGTAAAAAAAGCAATAATGAAATAAAAAATATGGTTTCTGATTTAAGAAATAAACTTGTAGAAGCTAACAGCCAAAAAAGGCAAACAGATACAATTTTAAAACATATGACTGATGGTGTCATAGCATTTGATATGAAAGGAAAAGTTACTTATATAAATCCAGCAGCAATATCAATGCTAGAATTAAAAGAATCTGATAAAACATTTGATAAAATATTTTCAAAATATGAAGATATCAATATGGAAAAAATAATTTATCTAGAAAATTGGACCTCATCTGAGACCAAAATAGATACTGAATCAGGAAGCTCAATAAATTTATTTTTTGTGCCATTTAAAGATGAAATAAATAGACCAACGGGAGTAATGGTAGTTATACAAGATATAACAGAACATGTTAAACTAGATGATATGAGAAAAGAATTTGTTGCAGATGTATCACACGAATTAAAAACTCCACTTACATCAATAAAAGGATTTTCAGAAACTCTTTTAGAAGGAGACTGTGATAAAGAAACAGAAAAGCATTTTTTGGGTATAATAAATGATAATGCCGAAAGAATGGAAAAACTAGTACAAGACCTACTTATATTATCAAGATATGATAACAAAATTAACAAAAATAAAATTACAGAATTCAATCTTGGTGAACTTACTAAGAAGTGTAGTGAAAAATTTGAAATAGAAGTTTTAAAAAGAAATCAAAACATGGAATGCTTTGTAACTGCCGACGTTCCACCAGTACAAGCTGATAAAGATGGTATAGAAAGAGTAATAATTAATATAATTAGTAATAGCGTTAAATATACTCCAGATGGTGGAAAAATATCTATTTATGTTGGATATGTTCATAATGATGCATATATAAAAATAAAAGATAGTGGAATAGGAATTCCTAAAGACGACTTAGACAAAATATTTGAAAGATTTTACAGAGTAGATAAAGCAAGGTCAAGACAACTAGGTGGAACAGGTTTAGGACTTTCTATTGCAAAAGAAATAATAGAACAAAATAATGGAAGTATAGATGTAAAAAGTACACTTGGAAAAGGTACAGAAGTGGTTATAAGAATTCCTGTAAAAAAATAATTAAAGGAAATTTAATAACTAAAAATTTTAAACTGAGGAAATGAGATAATTTTCTAAATAAAACCCAAAAGCAGAGATATAACTTTCAAAATAAACTCAAAAAGGAGATAGCTTTCAAAATAAATTTAAAAAGGAGATAACTTTTAAATGAATGACGAAAATAAAGAAAATTATGAAAAAGAAGATAATCAAAGTGAAAACGAAAAAATAAATAGTAGAGTAGAAAAAAACTCTAAAGAATCAAAACCAGTTCTAATTGCAGTAACTAAAGAAATCTTAGAATGGATATACTGCATAGTAATAGCAGTTGTTTTAGCAGTATTAATTAAATACTATGTTGGAACTCCAACGGTAGTAAAACAAAGTTCAATGTATCCAACTCTAGAACAATATGATAGATTACTATTAAGTAGATTAGATAGAACTGCGAAAAAGCTTCCAAAAAGAGGCCAAATAATTACATTTGAAGCACCTACAAGAATTGGCTCAATGGAAGAAATTAATCTAGAACAACCAATAGCAAAATATGAAAACGAGCCTAAAAGTTGGTGGGACAAATTCATTTATTATGTATTAGAAATAGGAAAAATAAGTTATATAAAAAGAGTTATAGCTTTACCGGGAGAACATGTTGAATTAAAGAACGAGAAAGTATATATAAATGGAGAAGAATTAAAAGAAGATTACTTAAATGAAAATGTAAGAACTCCAATAACAGGTCCATACTTTGACTTCGTAGTACCAGAAAATTGTGTCTTTGCAATGGGAGATAATAGAGGAGATTCAACAGATTGTAGAGAGTTAGGATGTATACCATTAGAAAAAATAGAAAGCAAAGTAGTATTAAGATTTTTCCCATTTAATAAATTTGGAAAAGTAAAATAATTAGTAAAGAGCTGGCTATTTGGAAAATGAAATAGTGATTCAAACTCTGCTTCTTGGAAAAATAAAATAATGGTTCTAAGGTAACGTGATACTGTTAAAAATCTAAAAATTAAAAAAGGAGTAAAAATTGTTCGAAAAAATAATTGGTAACAATAAAGTTAAAGAATATTTAAACTTATCAATACAAAGTCAAAATATTCCTCATAGCTATATGTTTGTAGGAAAAGCAGGAATTGGTAAAAAACTTTTTGCAAGAGAATATGCAAAAAGAATAATGTGCATAAATCCGAATGAAGAGTGTGAATCATGTATAAAATTTGAAACGAATTCTAACCCAGATTATTTAGAAATTATTCCAGAAGGCAAAACACTAAAAATAGAGCAAATTAGAAAGATGCAAGAAAGAATAGCAGAAAAACCAATAGTATCAAATAAAAAAGTGTATATAATAGATGATGCAGACTTAATGAGTGAAGAAAGTCAAAATTGCTTATTAAAGACATTAGAAGAACCACCAGAATATGCTGTAATAATACTTATAGTAGCAAATGAAAGCAAGATATTAGCAACAATAAAATCAAGGTGTGTTATAGTAAAATTTGATAAGCTTACAAACTCTGAAATAAAAAGTATAGAACCAAACTTAACTGATGAATTTATAGAATCTTTAGAAGGAAGTCTAGAACATTTAGAAAAGGCGGATGAAAGACAAGAACAATTTAAACAACTAAAAAATATAGTAAACACAGTACAAAATGGAACATTAGTTGAATTATTTAATAAATCTAATTTACTTTATGATACAAAAGATGATATAATAAGTATGCTAGAATATTTAAATTTATTATTTTTTGAAAAAAGATGGACAAAATGTGTAGAAATTGTGGAAAATACCAAAAGAAAAATACTAGCAAATAATAATTATGATATGTGTATTGATTACTTGTTAATGCACATATGGGAAGATAGGCATAAGTAAGTTTATGTATAAGCAAAAGACAAATAGGTATAAAACGTATAAGCATAAACTAATAGGTAGACAGAAAAGTTATCAGTATAAATTAATATACAGATAGAAAAGTTATAGGTATAAACTAAAAACCTAAATCAAAATGAGGAGAATTAAGTATTAAATAATAATGAAAAAAATAATAGGAATTAGATTTAAAAAGACAGGCAAAATATATTTTTTTGACCCAGCAGAATTTAATTTAAAATTAGGCGACTCTGTAATTGTAGAAACGACAATGGGAAAAGAAATAGGAAAAGTAGTTGCAGTAAATAGACAAATAGATGAAAAAAAGCTAAAAGAACCATTAAGAAAAATACTAAAAGTAGCAGATAAAGATGACTTAAAGCACCAAGAGGAAAATGCAAAAAAAGAAAAAGAAGCATTTGAAACATGCAAAAAGAAAATAAAAGAACATAAACTAGATATGGAACTTGTTGAAGCAAGATATTTATTTGATAATTCAAAATTAATATTTTACTTTATATCAGAAGGAAGAATAGATTTTAGAGATTTAGTAAAAGACTTAGCATCAATTTATAGAACAAGAATAGAATTAAGACAAATAGGAGTTAGAGACCAAATAAAGAGACTTGGTGGAAACGGAATATGTGGTAGAGAATTATGCTGTTGCTCATTTTTAAATAATTTTGATACAGTATCAATTAAAATGGCAAAAGAGCAAAACCTATCATTAAACGCAGCAAAAGTTACAGGAAATTGTGGAAGACTAATGTGTTGTCTAAATTATGAGCAAAATGTATACGAAGACAAAATGAAGAAACTTCCTCACCCAGGAGCAACTGTAAAAACAGAAGAAGGAGAAGGAATAGTTGACGGAGTAGAAGTTTTAAGAGAAATTTTAAAAGTAAAATTTAAAGACGAAGAAGGAAACAATTACTTTAAGAAATTTAATGCATCAGATGTAGAAGTAATAAAAGATTCTAGAAAAACAATTAAAGAAGATGAAGAAGTTGATCCAGAAGAATTAAAAGAATTAGAAAAAATAGAAGAAATGGATAAAATTGATAAGAAAAACACAGAAGATGACGAAATATAATCAAGTTAAAAAATAAAGAATAAGGAAATCAACTATAATAGGTTATAAATAAAAATAGAAAATGTAGAAATGAAAGGTGGTGATAGATATGGCATACAAAATTACAGATAAATGTGTACAATGTGGAGCATGCGCTGCATCTTGCCCAGTACAATGCATATCAGAAGGTGAAGGCAAATATGAAATAGATCCAGAAAAATGCATTGAATGTGGTTC
>CANQLM010000009.1 GCA_947624735.1 uncultured Clostridia bacterium
AATAAAGAAAAAGTAGATGTGGAAGTACAATTATTAAATGGAGATAACTTTGTAGAAAGAATATTGTATTATACAGCGAGACTATATTCCGACCAATTAAGAAGAGGAGAGAACTATAACAAAGCAAAGAGAGTAGTATTGGTAGCAATAATAGACTTTGAACTAGAAGAAATGAAAGAAATAAAAGGAATGGAAAGCAAGTGGAAATTAATAGAAACGAAAAATCGTAAAAATATATTGACAGAGTTAATAGAAATCAATATAATAAGTTTAAAGAGAGCAAAGAAAGAGTATGAAAGAGATAAGAGCAATAAAAAAGCACAATGGATGCTCTTTCTAGATAATCCAGGGTCAAAGGAGGTAAGAAAAATAATGGACGAAAATGAAGATATAAAAGAAGCAACAATAATAGTAAAAGAGATGAGCAAAAGCGAGATAATGAGAAGACGAGCATTTTTAAGGAAGAAAGCAATAATGGATGAAAAATCGATTAGAAGAGCAGGGCTTAAAGAAGGAATTAAAGAAGGCATACAACAAGGAATGAAAGAGGGGAAAAAAGAAATTGCTAAAAAAATGCTTGAAGAAGGATTTAAAATAGAAAAAATAATGGAGATAACAGAATTAAGTAATGAAGAAATTAATAAGATAAAATTAAAAGTATAATATAAAAGAAAAGATACCCTAATTGTTAGATAAATTACTAACAATTAGGTATTATTTTTATATAGCAATTAATTTAAAATAATTATTGAAAAATAATATATAGTTTGATAGAATATGAAAAAATGATTTTTAATATATATAAGTAAAGCATTATATGAATAAAAGTGAGAAAGGAAATACATACTTAATGAAGATATTATTAGATGTTATGGGTGGAGATAATGCACCAGATGCTACAATTAAGGGTGCTGTAAGTGCAATAAATGAAATTGAAGCAGAACTTATTCTAATTGGAAAAGAAACAGTTATCAATACAAAAATAAGAGAATTTTATGGAAAGAGCTTGAAAGAAATATCTCCAAGACTATCTATTTATAATTGTGAAGAAGAAATAGAAATGGAAGACATCCCAACACAAGCCATAAAAAATAAAAAAGATTCATCAATGGTAGTAGGATTTAATTTATTAAAACAAGGCTATGGAGATGTTTTTATTTCTGCAGGAAATTCAGGAGCATTACTTACAGGAGCAACTTTAATTGTTGGAAGAATTAAAGGAATTGATAGACCAGCACTAGCTGGAATACTTCCATCATATCATGGAAAACTAGTTTTAATGGACTGTGGAGCGAACACAAATTGCAAACCTATTAACTTGCTACAATTTGCTCAAATGTCAAGTATATATATGCATAATACACTTGGAATTGATAGTCCAAAGATAGGTCTTCTTAACATAGGAACAGAAGAAACTAAGGGAAATGAGCTTGTCAGAAATTCGTACCAATTATTAAAAAGATTTTCTAAAGATTTAAATATTAACTTCATTGGAAATATAGAAGGAAGAGACGCATTTACAGGAAAAGTTGATGTAGTTATAGCAGATGGATTTACTGGAAATGTATTCTTAAAATCAGTAGAAGGTTTAGGAAAATTTATAAAAAAATCATTAAAAGAAAGTTTAATGCATAATATATGGAGTAAAGTAGGAAGTATATCAGCACTTCCATCAATAAAAAGATTTTCAAAAATGGTTGATTATAAAGAATATGGTGGAGCACTATTTTTAGGAGTACAAAAACCAGTAGTTAAAGCACATGGAAGTAGTGATGAAAAATTATTTAAATTTACCATAAAACAAGCAGAAAATTTTGTAAAAAATCAGGCAGTTGACCATCTAACCGAGATATATGAATCTGACTTAAATAAGGAAAAAATGCAAGAAATAAAGACATTTATACAAGAGTTAGAATCTAAATAAATATTTTTTATAAAAAACTTGACAATTGAAAATTAATGTATTATTGTAAGAATATGAAAAAAATAACAATTTAATAAAATTTGAGGGGAGGTGACTTTTAGAAGTTATGAATTCAGAAGAAATATTTGAGAAAGTAAAGAAAATAATTGTTGAACAATTAGGAGCAAGTGAAAGTTCAATAACTCTAGAATCATCATTTATAGATGATTTAGGAGCAGATTCACTAGATATTGTTGAATTAATAATGGCACTAGAGGAAGAATTTGATATAGAAATTCCAGATAGTGATGCAGAGAAAGTTGCAACAGTTGGTGATGTAGTTGAATATATAAAAGAACATGTAGCTTAAATTAAAGAAAAAAACTAATGAAAAGAAGGAAATAAAACCTTCTTTTTTTATGCTTTAAAAATATCAATATTTAAATAAATGTTGCTTGTAAAAATATTGAAATAAGACTAAATTTATAGTATAATTTTTAAAGATTAAGAAAGGAGAAAATCAAAAATAAAATCTTATGAAATTAGAAGAAAGTATAGGTTATACATTTAAAAATAAAACCTTGTTAGAAAAGGCATTAACACATATTTCATATGCACATGAATTTGGATTAAAAAGCAATGAAAAGCTAGAATTTTTAGGAGACAGCATACTAGAGTTTATATCTAGCAAATATTTATATGATAAATTTCCAAACCTAAAAGAAGGGGAACTTACAAAAGTTAGAGCACAAGTTGTGTGTGAAGATAGCCTTTATGAAGTAGCAAAAAAGCATAATATATCTGAATATATAAAAGTAGGTCACAGCGAGAGTGTAAGTGGAGGAAAAAATAAACCGACAATTTTAGCAGATAGTATAGAAGCAATAATTGCAGCAATTTATTTTGATGGTGGATTAGATAGTGCAGAAAAATTTATAATAAGTAATTTAGAAGAAGCAATGGAAACTGCTAGCAGAAATGTAGGACAAAAAGATTATAAAACAGTTCTACAAGAAAAATTACAAAAAAATGGAGATATTCATATAGAATATAAAGTTGTAGAAGAAAAAGGACCAGACCATAATAAAACATTTACATCAGAAGTAATTGCAAATGGAAAAATATTAGCGTCAGGAACGGGAAAAAGTAAAAAGTTAGCAGAAATGCAGGCAGCAAAAAAAGCATTAGAAGATGTAAAATAATTAAAAGAGATTAATTATAAAGGCAGTTTGAAAGGAGCAATATATGAAAAAGGAATATATAATACCAATATTTGTACCTAATTTAGGATGTCCAAATGATTGCACTTTCTGTAATCAAAAAAAGATTAGTGGAGAAACAACAAATGTTACTCCAGATGATGTAAGAGAGACAATAGAATATTATTTAAAAAATTTTAAAGATGATAACAAATATGTAGAAGTAGCTTTTTTTGGAGGAAGTTTTACAGGAATTGATGTAGATGTTCAAAAAGGACTTCTAGAAGCGGCAAATGAGTACATAAAAAAAGGTAAAGTTGGAAGCATAAGAATTTCAACTAGACCAGATTATATTAACAAAGACATTTTAAAAATGTTAAAAAAGTATAATGTAAAAACAATAGAACTTGGAGTCCAATCATCTAATGATTATATATTAAATAAGAGCAGAAGAAATCACACTTTTAAAGATGTACAAAAAGCATCAAAATTGATAAGGAGATATCATTTCAATTTAGGACATCAAATGATGCTTGGAATGCAAGACAGTACAGAAATAGATGAAATAAATACTGCAAAAGATTTAATAAAATTAAAACCTAAAATTGTTAGAATCTATCCAGTATTAGTAATAAAAGGTACTGCATTAGAAAAAGAATATAATTCAGGAGAATACACACCTTTAACAGTAGAGCAAGCTGTAGAAAGAGCAAAAACAATAACATATATGTTTAGAAAAAAGGGCATCAATGTTATTCGTATAGGACTTCAAAATACTGAAGAAATAACAGACCCAAAACAAGAAAAAAGTGAAGTGGTAGCAGGACCATTTCATCCAGCATTTAGGCAACTAGTTGAAGCGGGAATGTGGTATGACAGCATTGCTGAAAAAATAAAAAATATTAATACCAAAGTAAAAACAATAGAAATAAAAGTAAATTCAGAAGATATTAATAATGTTGTTGGCCATAAAAAAGAGAACATTATTAAACTAAAAGAATTGTACGATTTAGATGTTGTTGTGAAACAAGACGAAAAACTTAAACCGGGAAAATTTGAAATCAATGTTTTAGAAACTTTTCAATAATTATTTTAGCTAATTAAAAATATTATAATTTTCTGTGGCTTGTTGTCGCAACTAACCTAAAGGTTGTTGCTCCATTCGCGCTTACGCTTGGTCGCTACGCGCCACTGCCAAATTTATAATATTTTTAATTAGCAGTAAATTATAAAAAAATCTAAAGGGGAATAGTATGAAATTAGAGCTAAAAATAGATAATTTTGAACCAAAAGACATTTTTGAATGTGGACAGTGTTTTAGATGGAATAAGGAACCAAATGGAAGTTATACAGGAATTATACACAAAACTGTATTAAATGTGGAAAAGCAAGGAGAGAAAATTATCTTTTCAGGAAACTTTAATGATAAAAGTATTATAGAAGAATATTTTGATTTAAATAGAGATTATAAAACAATTATAGAAAAACTTGAAAAAGTTGATGATAATTTAAGGACAAGCATTTCTTATGGAAAAGGAATAAGAATTTTAAATCAAGATTTATGGGAAACAATTATTTCATTTATTATTTCGGCAAACAATAATATACCAAGAATAAAAGGAATTATTGAAAGAATTTCTAGAGAATATGGCAAAAAAATAGAGTATGACGGCAAAGAATTTTATTCATTCCCAACACCAGAAGAGTTGTCAAAGGCAGAAGTATCAGATTTAAGAAAGTTGGGATTGGGATTTAGAGATGAAAGAGTTTATGATACAACAAGAGCAGTGCTAGAAAGAAAAGTTGACTTAAAAGAACTATATAATATACCAACAAACGAAGCAAGAGAAAAATTATTAGAACTTTCAGGAGTAGGTCCTAAAGTTGCAGATTGCATATTGTTATTTTCTGATTTAAAAAGATTTGATGTATTTCCAATTGATGTTTGGGTTAGAAGAGTAATGAATGAACTTTATATACACAATCCAGATGAAAATAAAGTTAATAAAAAAGATATACAAAAAATAGCGGATGAAAAATTTGGTGCACTTCAGGGAATAGCACAACAATATTTATTTTACTGGAAAAGAGAAGCCTAATATATAAAAGGGAGAAAAATAATGGAAAAACTTAAACTTTATTTTAATAAAGAAAGAAAAAACATTTTTTTAATAACATTTTTTGCTAGTATGATAGTACATTTTCAACTTTATGCATTAATGATAACAGGTGCAGATAATCTGTTATCTAATATGTACCATCAAGCAGATGTATGGGAAGTAATGCTATTAAGATTTGGACTTTACTTTATGCAAGCAATAAAAGGTAATATCGTTTCACCAGTGCTTGTAACCTTAATTAGTAGTGCTTTATTAGGAATAACAGTAATCTTAGCAGAAGATATTTTAGAATTAAAAAATAAATATTTTAAATATATAATTGCAATAATTTTTGCAGTGGCACCAAATATATCAGCAACACTTACATTTTTCTATTGCTCTGATGCATACATAATGGGAATGCTTTTAGCAACACTTTCAATTTATTTAGTAAGAAAATATGAAAATAAAAACTGGATAATATTATTAAGTGGTCTATTACTTGCATTTTCAGTTGGTATGTATCAAACATATTTATCAATAGCAATGTGCTTATGTGTATTTACTTTAATAATAGATGTGTTAAACAAAAAAACACCAAAACAAATATTAACTAGTCTAGTTAGATATGTATTTTTAGGAGTAATAGGTGTTATATTATTTTATCTAATATCACATATGGTATTGCTTATTACAAAATTACCAGCAGCTAGTTATGGTGGAGCAAATCAAATAGGATTAAATACATTATTAAACGCAAATAAATTATTACCAGAAGCATATCGTAGCTTTTTTAATTATTTCTTTAATGATGAGATGATACCAAATACTATTTGGCATACAAATGTATTTTATACAATAATATTTGCAGTAATTTTAATTTCAATGTTATATATTGTTATAAAAAATAAAGTATATAAAAAAATATCAAATATAATTTTGCTATTAATCTTTTTAGCAGTATCTCCAATATGCTTTGGAGTAATCGAATTGATATCACCAGATATGAACGTACATATTTTAATGGCATGTTCAATGATATATATCTTTTTAATATTCTTTAAAATATTAGAAATGCTACCAAAAACTACTCTATCAAAAATTTTTAACTATGCAGTAGTAATTTGTAGCCTAGCAATAGTATGGATATATTCATGGCAGGATAATGCATCATATCTAGCATTAAAATCAATGCAAAATCAAGCTGAAAGTGCAATAAGTAGAATAGTTACTCAAATTGAAGAATTAGATGAATATACCCCTGATATGCCAGTATTATTTGTAGGAGGACTTCAAAGTAATGAATATTTAAATAGAGATAATACAGAGACAGAAGCAAAGAAATTATATGATAGAACTTGGGGATTTATTTCAGATTGGCCAATAGTATGGTGGGGCAACCAAGACAGTTGGAGAAAATTACTATATGAATATGAAGGCGTAAATATGAAACTAGTAGGTGAAGAGGAAAGAAAGGAAATACTTGAATCTGAAGAATATAAAAATATGAATCGCTATCCTGAAAAAGATAGCATAAAAGTAATAGATGGAACTGTAATAGTTAAATTGTATAAATAAAAAATAATAAAGGAGGACTGCTTTGAAAATTATATATGGAGTATCAGGCACAGGAAAGAGTGAATACATTTTTAATCAAGTAAAAGAAACTGCTAGCGATAAAGTATATATAATAACCCCAGAACAGTTCTCTTTTACTGCTGAAAAAAGGCTAATTGATTCAATGGATAAAGGTGCTACTTTAAAGTGTGAAGTTCTTTCATTTGAAAGAATGGCATATAGAGTTATAAAAGAATGCATAGGAGATAATCTTAAAACTATAGGAAAATCAGGCAAATCTGAAATAATATTTGATGCAATTGTAAACAATCAAAAAGAATTAAAATTTCTTGGAAAAACTCAAGAAAACGTTGATACAATTTTAACACAACTTACAGAACTAAAAAAACATAACATAAGCATTGATTTACTTGAAAAACAAAAAGAAAAAACAACAGACGAATACTTAAAAGCAAAGTTAGATGATGTATTAATTATGTATAAATCATTAGAAGAAGGAATAGGAGAAAACTATTTAGATGAAAATGATTTATTAACTATACTTGCTTCAAATTTAAAACAAAGTCATTTATTTGATAATGCAATTTTCTACATAGATGAATTTGCAGGATTTACAAAACAAGAATATGAAGTTATAGCTGAATTAAATAAAATAGCTAAAGAAGTTTATATTACAGTTTGTACAGATGATTTAAAAGTAATTAAATCACCTGAAAGCGATATTTTTTATGATAATAAACAAACTGTTCAAACACTTTGCCAAATTGCAAATATAGATAAAGAAAATCAAATAAAGCTAGATAATAGATATAGATTTAAAAATGAAGAATTAGCACATCTTGAAAAAAATTTATATGCAGTTCCTTATACTATATATAATAAAGATGTAAAAAATATTAAGTTATACTTAGCAGAAAATAAGTATTCTGAAATCGAACATATTGCAAATAACATAGTAAAACTTGTACGTGATGAAGGATATAGGTATAAGGATATAGCAGTTATTTGCAATGATATAGAAGGTTATTCAAGTTTGTGTAAAGCAATTTTTGCTGAATATGAAATACCTGTATTTATTGATACAAAAAAGGAATTAGCACAAAATCAATTAATTAAATATGTATTATCAATATTTGAGATTTTTACAAAAAATTGGTCTTATGAAGCAGTATTTAATTATATAAAAACAGGTTTTTTAAAGATAGATAGAATATATGAACTCGAAAATTATTGCTTAAAATGGGGAATAAAAGGCTCTAAATGGTATTCTGAAAAGTGGAATTACGAAAAATCAGAGAAGAATGACAATTTTCAACTAGAGCAAGAAAAGATTATTAATCCTTTATTGGAGTTAAAAGAAAATCTAAAGCAAGCAAAAACAGTTGAAGAGATAAGCAATCAATTATCAAACTTTTTGAAAGAACAAATAGTTCTTGAAGATATGACTGAAGAAATGGTAGAAGCATTAGAAATAATATATGAAGTTTTAGAAGAAATTTGCAATTTATTTAAAGGCAAAAAAATTACTACAGAATATTTTTCTATGCTATTAAAAACAGGATTAGCTTCAAAAGAACTAGGACAAATACCCCAAACACAAGACAAAGTAATAGTAGGAGATGTTAATAGAAGTAGAACTCACAAAGTAAAGACAGTATTTATTATAGGTGTAAATGACGGAGTATTTCCAAGTGTAATGTCACAAGAGGGATTTTTCAATGACAAAGATAGACAAAACTTAAAAGAACAAGGATTTGAACTTGCTAAGGGCACAAAGGAAAAAATGTATGAAGAAAACTTTAACATATATAAAGCATTTACAACTGCAGAAGAAAAGCTATTTATATCTTATCCAGCAAGTGACTTTGATGGAAATAGTTTAAGAAAATCATTAGTTATATCTAAATTAAAAAAGATATTTCCAAACCTAAAAGAGGAATCTGGAGAGCAAGACGAAGTTTTGACTAAAACAATAACTTTTTCTAAACTTATAAATAATTTAGAAAATAAAGATTGGAATGAAGTTTATGAATGGTATAAAAATAATGAGAAAGAGAAGTTAGATTTAGCAATAGCTGGTTTAAACTATACAAATGTACCAGAAAAATTAGATAGAGAAGCAATCAAAAAATTATATGGTGAGAATTTAAGAACTTCTATTTCTAGATTAGAAACATATAGAGCTTGTCCTTTTTCTTATTTTCTAGAATATGGACTAAAATTATCAGATAAAGAAAAGCTTAATATAAAGCCTGTTGATACAGGTTCATTCATGCATAAAGTTATTGATGAATTTTTTAAACAAGCAAAAGATATAAAAAATATTGAAGAAGACGAAATAAAAACTTTACTTGATTCAATCATAGAAGAAGAACTTTCAAATAGCGGAAAATTTATGCTTACTGCTAAATATAGAATATTAGTTCAAAGGCTAAAAAAAGTTATTTCATTGTCAGTAAAATACATAATTGAAAGTTTAAAAAATAGTGAATTTAATGTATTAGGAACAGAGATAACTTTTGGTAAAGGTGAAAATCCACCAATAGAAATAAAATTAGAAGATGGTAGAAAAGTATTAATTGAAGGAAAAATAGATAGAGTTGATATTGCAAAGTTACCAAATGGAGAATACATAAGGATAATAGATTATAAGACATCACCAAAATATATAGACTTAAATCAAGTAACTGCAGGACTTCAACTTCAGTTAATAACATATGTGGATGCTGTTTGTGAAAATAATAAAAATGCATTTCCAGCAGGAGCATTATATTTTGCATTGCTAGAACCTAAAAATTTGAAAAATATTAGAGGACTTAACGAATCAGAAATAGAAAACTTAATAAAAGAAAATTATAGAATGGAAGGCTTAGTTTTAGCAGATACAAATGTTATAAAAGCAATGGATTCAAACTTAAAAGAAGGAAAGTCAAATGTAATACCAGTTACTTTAAATAAGAGTGGAGAAATAACTTATTCTAAATCAGATACTGTAACAAGAGAAGAATTTGATAAGTTACAAAAATATACTAAAAAAATAATAAAACAAATTTCTAAAGAAATGCTTGATGGAAGAATTGATTTAAAACCATATTATACAATAAGCGGAAAGCTTACTCCATGTAGATATTGCAAATATAAATCAATTTGTCAATTTAATCCTAAATTTAAAGGTAACGATTATAAATATATACAAAATAAACCAAAGCAAGAGATTTTAGATGAAATTTAAATAAAAGGAGCAACTGAATGAGACTAGTAGTACAAAGAGTATCAAGTGCAAGTGTTACAGTAAATAAAGAAGTAGTTGGTAAAATAGATAAAGGACTTTTAGTCTTAATTGGAATTGGAGAAAAAGATACAAAAAACGAAGCGGATTATCTTGCTAATAAATTAGTTAATTTAAGAATTTTTGAAGATGAAAATAATAAAATGAATTTATCTGTACAAGATGTAAATGGTAAGTTATTAATTGTATCTCAATTTACACTTTATGGAGATTGTTCTCATGGAAATAGACCAGTATTTATAGAAGCTGCAAAGCCAGAAAAAGCAAATGATTTATATGAATATTTTTGTGAAAAATGTAACGAAAAGGTTCAAGTAGAAAAAGGAAAATTTAGGTGCCATATGGATGTAAAACTTATAAATGATGGACCAGTAACAATTATATTAGAAAAATAATTCTACTAATCACTTTGGAAGAACATAGTTTGACAATAAAGCCAAATTATAGTATAATAGTTATAGTTGTTATTTTAAAGCATAGCTTTAGAATAAAGAAGAGATTTAATTATTATATGTTTAGAGATTAAGAGAAAAGTGAATAATATTTAGTAAGAGAGAAAAAGCTAAATATCTATTTAGGTAGTTTTTTGGGAACTATCTCTATTTAGACGTATAAAATAGAGAGGAAAAGAAAATGGAGGAAAAACAAAAGGGTACATTTGCGTCTAAAGATAGAAGTGCAAATGCCAAAAAAACAAGTTACAAAAGAAATTATAGAAAGGAAAATACAAGACGAGAAACTTCTAGAAAAAATAAATCAATATTAGATTTTAACTTCAAAAAAAGTAATCTAAAGATAATTGCTTTAGGTGGACTTGATGAAATAGGTAAAAATATTACTGTTTTTGAATATGAAGATGAAATAATATTAGTAGATTGTGGACTAGAATTTCCAGAAGACGATATGCTTGGAGTAGACTTAGTTATTCCAGACGTAACATACTTAATTAAGAATAAGGAAAAAATTAAAGGATTAGTAATAACCCACGGTCATGAGGACCATATAGGTTCTATTCCTTATGTATTAGCACAAGTAAATATGCCAATATATGCAACAAGACTTACAGCAAAATTAATTGAACATAAATTAGAAGAGCAACATTTATCAAAAACAACAGAAATGCACATAGTAGAACAGGGAGAAACAGTTAACTTTGGAAAAATGAAGGTTGAATTTATTAGAAGTTCACACAGTATACCAGATGCTGTTATGTTTGCAATTCATACGCCGGTTGGAACTGTAATTCACACAGGAGACTTTAAAGTAGATTATACACCAATAGATGGTCAAATGATGGATTTAGGAAGATTAGCTGAACTTGGTAATGAAGGAGTTTTAGCACTTTTATCAGATAGTACAAATGCTGAAAGAAAAGGCTTTACAATGTCTGAAAAATCAGTTGGACCAGTTTTAGATAGTTTATTTGAAGGTTGCAAAAAAAGAATAGTAGTTGCAACTTTCGCATCTAATGTTCATAGAGTACAACAAATAGTAAATAGTGCAGTTAAGTTTGGCAGAAAAATCGCAGTTTCAGGAAGAAGTATGATGAATATGATTGATGCTGCTAGAGACTTAAATTATATTGATGCACCAGACAATTTATTTATTGATATTGATTTAATAAAAAATTATAAAGACGACCAATTAGTAATAATTACAACAGGAAGTCAAGGCGAAACAATGTCAGCATTAACAAGGATGGCAAATGGAGAGCATAAAAAAGTAACACTTACAGGAAACGACTTAGTTATAATTTCTGCAAATCCAATACCAGGAAATGAAAAAGCAGTTTCAAAAGTAATTGACAAGTTATTAAAAATAGGTGCAGAAGTTGTGTATAGTGCTCTTGCAGATGTTCACGTTTCAGGACACGCTTGCCAGGAAGAACAAAAATTAATAATGGCATTAACAAAACCTAAATATTTTATACCAGTACATGGTGAATATAGACAATTAATGGCACATAGGGATACAGCAATAGAAATGGGTATTCCAAAAGAAAACATATTTATTTCAAACAATGGTAGAGAAATAGAACTTAATGAAAATGAAGGTAAATTAACAGGTACAGTTCCATCTGGAAGAGTAATGGTTGATGGACTAGGTGTTGGAGATGTTGGAAGTATCGTTTTAAGAGATAGACAACATTTATCACAAGATGGTTTAATTGTTATAGTAATGACAATGGATAATAAAACTGGTGAAATCGTAGCAGGACCAGACGTTATTTCTAGAGGATTTGTATATGTTAGAGAATCTGAAAATTTAATGGAACAAGTTAAGTCATTTATTAGAGAAGAAATAAGAGACATTGAAAACAGACATATAACAGATTGGTCTGTAATTAAATCAACTCTTAAAGATGATGTAAGAGATTTCGTATTTGACAGAACAAAGAGAAACCCAATGATTTTACCAATTATAATGGAATTGTAATAAAATAAAGGGAGATAAATTATGGATTATAAAGATTTAGCAAATTTAATTTTTCCAGACGCTAAGCCTATTAGCTATTATGAAGAAAAATATAAAATAAGAGATTTGCCAGAAGGAGCAGTTGTAACAAGATTTGCTCCAAGCCCTACTGGATTTGTACATATAGGTGGGCTTTATCAAGCATTAGTTGCAAAAATGGTAGCTAAAAAAACAGGTGGAGTATTTTTCTTAAGAGTTGAAGACACAGACCAAAAAAGAGAAATTGAAAATGGTGTTACTGGAATAGTAAATTCATTAAAAGATTTTGACATGGAACCAGATGAAGGTATGATTTCTGATACAGAAGAAAAAGGAAACTATGGACCATATAAACAATCTTTAAGAAAAGACATTTATCAAGCTTTTGCTAAATACATGATTGAAATGGGAAAAGCATATCCTTGTTTTTGCTCTCCAGAAGAAGTTGAAGAAATTAGAAAAAAACAAGAAAGTGCTAAAATAAGACCAGGATATTATGGAGTATGGGCTAAATGTAGGAATCTTACAATAGAAGAAATGGCAGAAAAAATAAAAAATGGAGAAAAGTATATTATAAGATTTAAATCACCTGGAAGAGAAGACAGAAAAATAAAGCATAAAGATGTTATAAAAGGAACAGTTGAATTTCCAGAAAATGACCAAGATATAGTAATAATAAAAGCAGATGGACTTCCAACATATCACTTTGCACATGCAGTTGATGACCATTTAATGAGAACAACTCATGTTATAAGAAGTGATGAATGGCTTTCTTCAGTACCACTTCATTTGCAATTATTTCAAGAACTTGGCTTTAAAGCACCAAAGTATGCACATATTTCACCAATAATGAAAAATGATAATGGTAATAAAAGAAAGCTAAGTAAAAGAAAAGATCCAGAAGCAGCAGTTTCATATTACAAGGAAGAAGGAATCCCACCACAAGCTGTTAAGGAATATTTAATAAATATAGCAAATTCAACTTTTGAAAACTGGAGAAGAGCAAACCCAGATAAAGATATGGAAGAGTTTAATTTTGACTTAAATAAAATGAGTGTTAGCGGTGCTCTTTTTGATATGGTAAAATTATTAGATATTGGAAAAACAGTAATATCAAAGATGACAGCAGAGGAAGTTTATAATAAATCTTTAAAATGGGCAGAAGAATATGATAATGAACTTTTAGATATGTTAAAGAATAAAGAATACAGCCTAAAAGTATTTGGCATAGAAAGAGGAAATCAAAAGCCTAGAAAAGATATTTCTAAATGGTCTGATGTTAAAGATAATATAATCTATATGTATACAAAACCTAAAGAATATGACTTTGATAAAATATCAAAAGAAGATGCTAAAAAGATTATAGAAGAATATTTAAAAGTATACGATGAAAAAGACGATAAAGATACTTGGTTTAATAAAATAAAGGATACTGCTGAAAAATGTGGCTATGCTAGAGAAGTTAAAGAATATAAACAAAATCCAGACAAGTTCCCAGGACATGTTGGAGACGTAAGTACAGTATTAAGAGTTGCTATCACTGGAAGAAGAAATACACCTGACTTATATGAAATAATGAATGTACTTGGAAAAGAAGAGGTACTTTCAAGACTAAATTCAATAATATAAATGCTTATTTAATTAAGACTTAAAAGATTAATAAAAATAAAGATTAAAGAAATAGGAAAATTTATATGGAGTTTAATGTAGGAGATAAAGTAAGAACTAAAAAAGTCCATCCTTGTGGAAGCAAAGAATGGATTATAAAAAGAGTTGGTGTTGATTTTAAATTAGAGTGCCTTGGATGTAAAAAAACAATTACAATGCCAAGAGAAAAAGCTCTAAAAGCAATTACAAAAAAGGAAGAACAATAATTTTCATTGTATATTCTACCAAAATAAGTACATAATAATATAAATTAATTATATGCATTAGCATAAAAAAATATGAAAAGGTAGGTATATAAATGAAGGTTGATGATTGTATGTGTTGTAATGTAACATCAGTAAAACCAGATGCTACATTAAGAGAATGTGCTAAAATTATGAGCAATGACAATATAGGATGTGTGCCAGTATGTGATGGAGACGAACTAGTAGGAATTGTAACAGACAGAGATATTGTTTTAAGAGCAGTAGCAGAAAATAAAGACTTAAATACTCTAACTGCAAAAGAAATTATGACTATAAACCCATATACTTGTGAATGTGGATGTGATGTTGAAGAAGCTGAAAAAGTTATGTCAGAATTTCAAATAAGAAGAATACCAATTATGGAAAATGGAAAAGTAGTAGGAATGTTAACACTTGGTGATTTAGCTTTAACAAATGACGATAGACCAAAGCAAGTGTGCAATACTATGAAATGTATATGTGAAGAATAAAAAAAGTAATGAAGTGAAATTTTATTTTCATTTCATTACTTTTTTGTTATTTAATCTAATATTTTATCAATATATTCCCATACTTTATCAGTATAAATTTTTCTCTCAGAAGAGAAAGGTAAAAATGTTAAATCATGAAGCGGATTAAGTTCATCAGATAAAACTTTAACTTGTTCATCTACTTTAGTTACTGCTATTTTATCGGCCTTGTTTGCAACAACTATACAAGGAAAATTATTATTAATAATAAAATTATACATTAATTTATCATCAGCAGTAGGATTATGTCTAATGTCTAATAGAAAAACAACTAATTTAATATTTTTACTTTTTTGTAAATAGTCCTCAATAAAATTTCCAACTTTAACTTGTTCTTGTTTAGACATTTTACTAAATCCATAACCAGGCAAATCTACAAAATAAAAATTATCGTCGATGTTATAAAAATTAATTTGTCTTGTTTTACCGGGAGTATTGCTAGTTCTAGCTAATTTTTTCCTATTAAGCATTGTATTTATAAAGGAAGATTTTCCTACATTAGATTTTCCAACAAGAACTATTTCAGGCAAATCTCCTTTTGGATATTGTTTCTCACTTACAGCTGAAATTTCAAATTTTGGATTTTTAATTATCATAAAGAATTCCTTTCTTATTAATAGAGCTTTTTAAGTATTTATGCTTAAAAAGCTCAAAATTAGTTTATTTTACTGGTTCTATTTTTTCTAAACCACCCATATATGGTCTTAATACTTCAGGAACAGTAATACTTCCATCTTCATTATAGTTGTTTTCAACTATTGCAATTAAACCTCTTGGAGTTGCAACAACTGTATTGTTTAAAGTGTGTAAGAAATAGTTTCCTTTTTCGCCTTTAGTTCTTATTCCAAGTCTTCTTGCTTGAGCATCTCCTAAAGTTGAGCAAGAACCTACTTCAAAATATTTTTGTTGTCTTGGAGACCAAGCTTCAACATCACAAGATTTAACTTTTAAATCTGCTAAATCTCCAGAACAACATTCAAGTTGTCTTACTGGTACATTCATACTTCTAAAGAAATCTACAGTCAATTTCCACATTTTATTGTAATAATCCATAGACTCTTCAGGCTCGCAAATAACTATCATTTCTTGTTTCTCAAATTGATGAAGACGATATAAACCTCTTTCTTCTAATCCATGAGAGCCTATTTCTTTTCTAAAGCATGGAGAATATGAAGTCATTTTTATAGGAAGTTCTTCTTTTTTTATAATTTGGTCTTTAAATTTACCAATCATAGAGTGCTCTGAAGTACCAATTAAAAATAAATCTTCTCCTTCAATTTTATACATCATAGCATCCATTTCTTCAAAAGACATAACTCCTGTTACAACATCAGAGCGAATCATAAAAGGAGGGATTGCATAAGTAAATCCATTATTTATCATATAATCTCTTGCATAAGCTAATACTGCTTCATGAAGTCTTGCAACATTTCCAAGTAAATAATAAAAACCAACACCACTAGTGCGACCAGCTGATTCTTTATCTAGCCCGCCAACACGTGCCAAAATATCTGCATGATGTGGAACTTCATAGCTTGGAACTTTAGGTTCACCAAATCTTTGAACTTCTACATTTTCAGAATCATCTTTTCCGATTGGAACAGATGGGTCCATAATGTTAGGAATTTTCATCATTCTAGACTTTATTTCTTCACTATATTTAGCTTCTAACTTTTCGTTTTCTTCAAGTTCATTATTTATATCTTGGACTTGTTTTTTTATTTTTTCAGCTTCTTCTTTTTCACCATTTTTAATAAGTACACCTATTTTACTGCTTAAGGAGTTACGATTATTTCTTAAAGTATCTCCTTTTAATGTAGCTTCTCTGTTCTTTTTATCAAGTTCAATTACTTCATCAACTAAATGAAGTTTGGCATCTTGAAATTTCTTTTTGATATTTTCTTTAACTAAGTCCGGATTTTCTCTAACTAATTTAATATCAATCATATAATCACTCCTCAAAATTAATTTAGGTTAAAAAGCCTATAAATACTTTACTATTTTACCATTATTTTACGAATTTTACAAGGACTTTTTTTCAAAATCATTACATTTGTTAAATTTATGAATAATTGGAAATTCTTGCGAATATAATATTAAGTGTAAATAATTTTGGGGAGGAAAAATGGAAGAAAAATTTTTAAAAGAAAAAATATTTGTTCAAATGACACCAGAAGAAGAGAAAAAAGAAATTTTAAGAAATATAATTAATACAAGAGCACAACTTACAAATGCGAATAGAAATTTTGAATTTGCAAATTCTAATGACTTAATAGACTATTATATTTATAAAATTAAAGCTATACAATCTAGGTTGGATAGTTTAATTAAACTTGCAAAAGTAAGAGGAATTGAAGTAGAAAAATTGGCTTAAAATTTATCATAAAAATAATTTGTCCATCATACACTTAAATATAAAAAGGTGGGACAAAGATGGACAATAGAATTATTTTAATTTTTTTTGCTTGTATAGCAATTTTAATTGTATTTGGAAAATATTTTGCATTTCCATTAAAGAAAATTTTAAAATTAATAGGTAATTCACTTTTAGGAGCGTTAATTATATTTTTAATAAATTTAGTGGGAACCTCATTTAATTTTCATATAGGATTTAGTATTATTAATTCAATTATTGTTGGAATATTAGGAATACCCGGAGCAATATTATTAATATTACTTAAAGTTTTTGGAATTGTATAAAAATAAATTTATCGTGTGTCGAATTTTGTCGAATTTTGACACACGATTTTTGTTGACTTTTGGTAAAATATGTCATACAATATAATTACCCTTTTATTTATATATTTTTTAATCAAAGAGTCATTTTAACTCAAAATTAAATTCTAATTTACCCCAATAGTTTAAATATTTATAGTTTAGTTATTATGACTCTTTTTAATTATTTTATTCGGGAAAATTTATTTCAAAGGAGACTTAGATTTTTATGGAAAGTACAATTAATGAATCTAACACTAAAGATAAATCTCAAAAAGGTAATGAACAAATTAAGGAAAAAAATTATTAAAACCAAAGATAGACATAGTATTTCAAAGCTTGTTTAATAAAAACAACATAGAAATAACAAAAGCATTTGCTGAAGCATTACTAGAAGAAAAAATAGAAAGAATAGAGATAAATGAAGATAAGGAACTAATAAGAGAAAGACCTGATGATAAATTAGGAGTATTAGACTTAGAATTAGATATAAATGATAACAAAAAGGTAGATGTAGAAATACAATTAGTTAAAAGAAAAGAGTTTATAAAAAGACTATTATGGTATTTTTCAAAACTATATAGCAGTCAAATACAAATAGGAGGAAAATATGAAAAATTAAAGAAAGTTGTCCTAGTAGCAATAGTAGATTTTGAAGTGGCAGAGACAAAAGAAATGGAACAAATGGAAACAGTCTGGAAAATAACAGAAACGAAAAAACGTAAAAAAATATTGACAGATGATATAGAAATTCATATAATAGAATTACCAAAAGCAAGGAATATGTACGAAAAAAATAAAGAAAATGAAAAAATACAATGGATGTTATTTATAGATAATCCAAATAGTAAGGAGGTACATAAAATAATGGAGAAGAATAAAAGGGTAAAGGAAGCTGTAATAAAAGTAAAAGAAATGACAGAAGATGAGAAAATGGAAAGATTAGCTTTTCTAAGGCAAAAAGCAATACTAGATGAAGATGCAATACGAGATGCAGGATATGATGATGGATTCGAGGAAGGAAAGGAAGATGGAATTAGAGAAGGAATTAAAGAAGGAATAAAAACTGGCAAAATAGATATGATAAAAAGACTTTATTCAATAAATATGCCAATAGAACAAATTGCAAATGTAACAGAAATGAGTATAGAAGAAGTAAAAGAAGTATTAAATATTAAATAAAAATGTAACCTCCAAAAATATTCTTTATAAATTTGGAGGTTATTATTATAAATACTTACTCAACAGTTACTGACTTAGCTAGGTTACGAGGTTTATCAACATCTAAATTTTTATTCTTAGCAATGTAATATGCAAATAATTGTAAAGGTATAACTGAAATAATTGGAGATAAGATTGAATCAGTTTCTGGCACATTAATAATGTAATCAATTTTATCATTTTTAATGTTTTGATTTGTTACAACTAAAACTGATGCACCTCGAGTTATAGATTCTTCTAAATTACTTAATGTTTTTTCAGTTGTAATAGGATTTGTTGCAATACCTATTACTGTTACACCATTTTCAATTAAAGCGATAGGGCCATGTTTTAATTCTCCTGCTGCATATGCCTCTGAATGTATATATGAAATTTCTTTTAATTTTAAAGAACCTTCCATAGAAACAGCATAATCAGTACCTCTACCTATAAAATATAAATCTTTTTGGGTATAAACTTTATCGGCAAAATCTTTTACTAATTTGTTTGTTTCTAAAGTTTGCTTTACTTTATCCGGTAATTCAAGTAATGAAGACTTGAAACTATTTAATTCTTTACTTTCATATCCTAAAGATTCAGCAATATTAATAACTAAAATATTAAGAAGAGTTACTTGACAAGTATATGCTTTAGTTGATGCAACGGCTATTTCGGGACCTGCATGAGTATATAATGTATAATCAGAAAGTCTAGTAATTGAACTTCCAATTACATTTACGATTGATATAGTAGTTGAACCTGCTTCTTTTGCTAATCTTAAAGCTGCAATTGTATCAGCTGTTTCACCAGATTGACTTATAAAAATGCATAAAGTATGCTCATCAATTAGTGGATTTCTATAACGAAATTCTGATGCCATATCTACTTCAGTTGGAATTTTGCAGAATTTTTCAAAAGCATATTTAGAAGCAATACCGGCATGCATTGCAGTACCACACGCTACAATATATATTTTATTAAAAGCTTTAAAATCTACATTTTCTAATCCTAAACTAACTTTTTTATCTAAAGAAAGTCTTGAACCGATTGTTTCTCTTATAGCTTGAGGTTGCTCATATATTTCTTTTAACATATAATCTTCATAGCCATTTTTTTCGCTACTTTCAGCATCCCACTCAATATTTTTAATATCTTTTGTTACTTCATTCAAATTGATATCATAGAATTTTACTAAATTCTTTTCAACAACTGCTATTTCTTGCTCATCTAAGAAGTAAAAATTATTAGTGTGTGCTAAAACAGCTGGAATATCAGAAGCAATAAAATTTTCATCTTCTCCAATTCCTACAACTAAAGGGCTATCTTTTTTAGCTACAATAATTTTGTCAGCAAAAAGAGGAGAAATAACTTCAATAGCATAGCTTCCTTTTAATTCTTTCATAGTTTTAGAAACAGCCTCTAATATATCACCATTGTAATTCATATGTATTAAATTAGGAATAACCTCTGTATCAGTATCAGAGTATAATGTATAACCATTATCTAATAACTTTTTTCTTAGATCAACATAGTTTTCTATTATTCCATTATGAACAACTGCAAATTTACCTGAATTATCTAAATGTGGGTGAGAATTTACTTTAGAAGGCATACCATGAGTAGCCCATCTAGTATGTGCAATGCCAACATTACCAGTAATAGTTTCTAACTCACTATTGTCTTGTAAAATTTTAACTCTTCCTTTATCTTTAACTACTTTTAATATGTAATCACTATTATTTGGATTTAAAACAGCAACACCTGCTGAATCATATCCTCTATATTCTAGTGAAAGCAAACCATTTATTAAAACAGGTACTGCTTTTTTATTTCCTATATATCCTACTATTCCACACATAAGTTATAAATACCTTTCGCCAAAAATTTAATATATCATATAATATACAACAAAAATTTAAATTGTGCAACTATTATTGATTAGTGCTTCTAAAACTAGCTAATTTTTCAAGTTTATCTTTTTCTTCATAAACTTTATAAATGTTAATAAAATCGTCAATCGTTTTTGGAGAGTTATGAATTTCATTATAAATTTTTTGGTAAATTGGTACATCTAAAAGTTGTTTACGAAGATTATCATACATATTATGAATAGTTGAAGGAGTATATTTTTTCCACGAATCTATATCATTTATTAAAAGCGTACCTCTTAAAACTGTTGCTGAAATTGGAAGCACATTTCTTGGCAAAATTAACCTAGCAGTTTGTGAAATATATTCATCTTTAAACCATTTATCTCTTGATTCATCATTGCCATATACCATAAGATCAGCAAATTTACCACATATGTCTTCAACACTTTTCTTTACGTACCCACCCCAATCAACTGAAAAATCAAATTCATTTGTTAAATCATTTAGTCCTCTTATAATTAAGGTATCAGAGGATACATTAGAAAATGCATTTTTAATTAATTCAATGCGAGTTTCCACATTAAAAGGATTTCTTAAAGTATTAGATTCTTGTGCAGAACCTACTAAAACTAAAGTTCTGTTACATAAATTCATTGAAGCCTCTAGTAAATTGATATGTCCTAAATGAAGATGACCAAATCTTCCACAAACTAATCCTAAATCATATAATTTTTTATCAGGCATAATTAAAAACTCCTTACTTAATTTAATAGATTATAACATTCAATGAAAATAAGGTCAATTTTGTTGCTACATAAAGACTAATTAATGCTAAAAAGATAAAAAAATAAGAAAAATACTTTAATTTAAAGATACTTTTCTTGACTATATATTTATTAATGAAAAAGATTAATAAAAATTAACATATTTAAAATATAGCATACTAAGTATAATTTAATCAACATTTCAAACTCAAAAATATATTACATTTTTGTAAAAAATAAAAAAGTAGTAATCTTAAAGTAAATGCTTTAAATAGCATATTTAAAAGATTACTATTTTTTTATTAATCTTTTTCATTAATAAAATTAACATAATATAAAGAAGAGGTAAAATCAAATGAAAAGTTTAAAAGAAAATGGAATAACACTAGTAGCATTAGTTGTAACAATTATAATATTATTAATTTTAGCAGGAATAACAATAGGAACAATAACAGGGGAAAATGGATTATTTAAAAGAGCAAAAGATACAGCAAAAAAATATGAAGATGCATCAACGCAAGAGGAAAATGATTTAATTCACTTAGGAGAATTACTGAATACACACCAAATTAAACCAACAATAGAAACATATACAATAACATATAACTTAAATGGTGGAACAGGAACACCGCCAACAACACAAACAAAAAAGCAAGGTGAAAGTATAAAAATATCAGAAATAACGGGAATAAAAGCAAAAAATGGATTTGTAGGATGGGCGACAACAAAAGAGAATGCAAATATAGGCATAGTAGATTATGAAGTAGGAAATGAATATTCAGAAGATAAAAATTTGGAATTATTTGCAGTATGGAAAACACTAAAAATAGGAGATTATATAAATTACGAATATGATGATGCAGAACCATATATTCTTTATAAAATATATAGTGGAGGTTCAACGGATATAACTATTCCGCAAGACAAAAATCTAAAATGGAGAATAATAAATATAAATGAAGAAGATGAAAGTATAGATATAATAAGTGGAACACCAACATCAACATTATTTGGACTTTATGGTTCACTAGGATATAATAATGCAGTATATTTATTAAATGATATGTGTAAAAAGCAATATAGTAATAGTAAATTAGGAATAGAAGCTAGGAATATAAAAATTGAAGACATAGAATTAAAATTGAATGAAAAAGGAAAAACAGTAGCCGAAAATGGAAAAAAGAATACAAAGAGCTATACAACAAATAGGCAATATCCTTTAATAGGAGCAAAGGAGATAGGGTTTGGAATAGGAACCTACACAGTAAATACTGGAGGAATAAGTGCTAGCGATGCATATTATGATGAACCAACAACACAAACATATGGAACTGCATCGAGTGTTCTTACAGTAAAGGAAAACGTGTATTCTGTGGAAAAAGATTGCTTTGACGATGAAGAATTTTATAATATAATATTTAATACAACTACAGATTACTGGTTATCATCAAGAGAAGTGAGTTTGTGGTCTAATGATGGAAGCTATTGCTGTTTTGCCATACGAGCAATACGTCTACAAAAGCTTGGAGGGCAAACTATGGGCACTTCATGGAATGCAAATCATCCAGGAGTAGTGGATGTTAAATACTCTTTAAGACCAATTATTAATATTAAAAAAGAATTTGGAATAAAAAAAGATAAAATAAACGAAGATGGAACAATAACATGGAATATTTATAAAAATAAATAATACACAGCAAAAAATAAAATTTAAAAAGCTTTAATAATTTGATTTATTAGAGCTTTTTTGATATAATTTAAGTATGTTTAATATAGAAAAAGAACTAAAAAAGTTACCAACTAAACCAGGCG